>MZGQ01000016.1 GCA_002085115.1 Desulfococcus sp. 4484_241 | reverse complement strand
TTTGTGGACGGTTCAAGCTACGGGGGCACCGACAGCGGCCTTACCTATACGTTTGTATCGCTGGGGGACAACACCGATGATCTGGAGTTTTCAAATGACAACGGTGCGACATATACCTACGTTCCCACTCCTGACGCGGACAGCTGCGACAGCGCTGTTACAAACATACGTGTAAACCCCAAGGGACAGATGGACGGTGCGTCAGGGGGAAACCAGCCCTCTTTCCAGTTAAGGTTCCGGGTGCAGGTGAAGTAAAGATGTGAAACCTGTGTCGTTTCGGGCAGCAGCTCAATGAGCCCTGTTTTCATTGTCTCATGGTGCAGGCATCTGATTATTCCCTGCAATGTGGTTAGTCAGGCCGTTTTATCCCGTGTTTTTTCATTCTTTTCCACACAGTCACGCGGCTTACCCCGAGCTGTCTTGCCGTTTTGGATTGGTTCCACCCGTTGTGACGGAGGGCCTCAAGCAGCCTGGCTTTTTCTTCCTCGTGGTTTGCTGTTTTGTAAAATCCGTAAGCTTCTCTGTTTTGTTTTGCCGATATTGTGGCAGGGAGATGTTCAATGCCGATTGCGCCGCCGGGGCAAAGCACGAAAGCGTAATCGATAGCATTTCTAAGTTCGCGGACGTTGCCGGGCCAGCTGTATGTCGTCAGCCTCTCCATGGCTTCCGGAGTTACCCCCACTATTTTTTTGCCGCTCTGTTTTGAATTTTGCCTTATAAAATGACGGACCAGTGCCGGTATGTCTTCCCTTCGCTCGGCAAGCGATGGACATCTCAATGGGAACACGTTGATCCTGAAATAGAGGTCCTCCCTGAATTTTCCCTGGCGCACCAGTTCCTCCAGGTTTCTGTTGGTTGCCGATATTATCCTTACGTCAACCGGGATCGGTTTATGCTCTCCTACCCGCTCTATCTCCTTTTCTTCGAGGACCCTGAGCAGTTTTACCTGCAGAGGCAGAGGCATGTCGCCTATCTCGTCTAAGAATATGCTCCCCTCGTGTGCGGCTTCGAACCTGCCCACACGGTCCTTGTTCGCGCCTGTAAACGCGCCTTTTACATGGCCGAACAGTTCGCTTTCAAGCAGGTTTTCATTTAGTGCCGCACAGTTGACCCGTATAAACGGGTTCCCTCTGCGTGGGCCGGTGTCGTGTATGGCAAGTGCTGCAAGCTCCTTGCCGGTGCCGCTTTCCCCGGTTATCATTACCGGCGCATCAGAGTAGGCCAGATTCTCTATAAGCCCGAACAGGTTTTGCATGACCTGGGATTTTCCTATGATCCCGTAGTATCCCTCATCCAGTTGGAATGCCTGCCTCAGTGTTCTTATTTCTCTTTGCTGCCGGACTATCTGTGATATGTCTCTTATGGTCTCAACCGCGCCTATTATTTCGCCCCGGGGGTCGCGCAGGACAGTGCCGCTTTTTATTATGTGAACGGTACGCCTGTTTTTATGGGTGATAAGGCATTTTTTCTCTCTTACAATGCCCTTTGAGAAAAGCATGCACCATTTTTCTCCCGGGCCTTCTCCTATTATCCTGCAGTCTGTGCAGTTTAAAATTCTGCAGTCCCTGCTAAGCAGTTCCTTTTCGGTATAGCCGGTGAGTTTCTCGGCAGCCCGGTTTGCAGCTATGAAGCGGCCCATGGTGTCCATGATAAGCAGACCGTCGGTAAATGTGTCTGCAATGTTTTTCCAGTATTTGCCGATATCCTTTGGTTTGAGATCAGGCAAACCGTACACTCCTTCAGGTTTTGATGCTTTATAATAGGTAAGTATACTATGTTAATTGTTAATTAACAACCGTTAACAACATGGTTTGCAAATAAACTGATATAAATGTTGGGCGGTGGTTTTACACGGGGCAGTTAGGCCTGTTTGGGGGACAGGCAGCTGTTTTTTTTACAAAAAAATTTTTGCAAAATATCGTCCTGGCTATTGGCTTGCGGTATGATTATTGCATACCTCTATAACTTTTTTTTGATTCGGGAGAGAGAAAAACATTATTAACCTTTTGTATTTTTGAAAAACGGAGGGCTATTGGCATGGATTTTTTTAAAAGTAAAAGGCTTTTTACGGTCGCCTGTTTTTTTGCGGTGATCTCCTTTGTTTTCGTTCCCCTGCATCCTGCGCATGCTGCATCGGACAAGGAGATAAAACAGCTTAAAAAGCAGGTCGAACTTCTGCAAAAAAAGATAGATGCTCTTGAGAAGAAGAGCACCTGGAACGAGGAGGATATCGAGGATCTTTCCAATCGCGTGGATAAAACCGAAATGCATACGGTAAGTGACAAGATCTCATTTGGCCTGGAGTTTCGTACCAAGGCCGAGTCGATCCATTACGATGATATGTTAAGAGCGCCCAATGCGCTTGTTAGTGCTTTTTTCACCCCGGTCACCTCGGGCGGGTTCAATGGAGCCACACTTGCACAAATAAGGACGGCAATGGGAACGATGCCCCTTCCTCCGGTGGAGAAGTATGATGCGTACAACGGCATCATATTTACAAACAAGCTAAGACTCAACATGAAGGGAAGACTGAACCAACATTTGAGTTTTGCGGGTCGCCTTGCAGCATACAAGGTGTTCGGCGACAGCACCGGGATTAAGTTCAACCAGGGCAGTCTTGGGGATGTCACGTTCGACGGTACTACATCAAGCCTTCCCCACGGCGACACGATACGGATGGAGCGGGCGTATTTCGTGTATAAGGATGATATCGGTCCCGATGTCCACTACCATTTTTCAGCAGGCCGCCGTCCTGCAACAGAGGGCCCCCCTCTCGAATACGGGCGTTACGACCTTGTGGGCGGCTCTCCGCTTGCCCATATTATCAATTGGCAGTTTGACGGGCTTTCGCTCGGGTTTAATTTCGGGGATGCCATAGGCATACCCGGGGCGTCGTTCAAGTTGTGTTACGGCGTTGGATTTGAGAACGACTATGGCAACTCGACTACGCTTGGCTACAACGGATCTGACCTGAAAGATGTACACCTGGCTGGCTTTATATCGAACCTGTACAATGACGGCACCACGCGGGTTATGTTGAACTATTCACATGCATGGGATATTACCGACGGGTTCACCGGGTTGACGGTAATGCCGTTTACCGTGGCAAAAGATTCTACCGGGAAATACAGCTTTACCCAGAATACCGGCGGGTTCATTACGCGCATGGAGCCTACGAACAACATCGGTTCCTGGGATGCGGCCACCCTGCTTTTAAGTTCCAGGATAGGAGACAAGGATAAAGGGATAGACTGGTTTGTAAGCGGCGCATGGTCACACACCGATCCGTCGGAAATGTCCAGGAATCCCTTTTATGAAATCATGGGAATGGGTCTTCTTTCCTCAAACGGCAACCTTGAATCTCACAGCGGCTACAGCGTCTATGCAGGTGCTGTATTGCCGATGCCTTTCGAAGGCCGTCTCGGCCTTGAGTACAACCACGGGTCCAGGTACTGGTTTAATTTTACCGGCGCCGAGGATTCCCTCGTGGGAAGCAAACTGGCCGCGCGCGGGGATGTTTACGAGGTTTACTATATTCAGCCTGTCTACGGGCATAACTTTTTCGTAAAGCTCGGCTCACGGTATTACGACTATAAATACACCGGAAGCGGCAGCCCTCTTGGTGAACCGGTCCGTATAGATGAGGCCACTGCTCTTGATGCCCTGAACCCGGTTACCGACGAGGTGTGGAACTACTATGCATCCGTAACCCTGAGATTCTAATGTTGAAGGCAGCTCTCATCCTTGAGATACGTCCCGGCAAGGCTTGTAAAGCAGGTCGGGGCGTGTCATGCAGTGTGCTGCTTTGACACGGAGGTGCTTGTACCATGGTGGTCGCTGTGGTCATAAAGGATAAGGAGCGGCAGTATGAAGGCCTTCGGATATGCATAGCAGGACTTCTGGATGGACTTGATATGATGATGTTCGTTCTTGAGCACGAAATCGATAGCATGGATGAGGCATACACGGATAACATAGATTTTATGGATGAAATGGGCGGAAAACGGTTTTCCAACAACTCCGCCAATGTTGAAAAGCACGGATTTATACATGCCACCTTGAAAGAGACGGCATCGATGCTGAGGGATGCCGACTTGGTCATACCATTTTAAAGAATGGATGTCCGCAGATGAAGATTTTGCACCTGCTTAAGAGTGAACCGAACGAGACGGTGGAGCTGTTTATCGATGCCATGACCATTGCCGAACATGAGGCAACGGTGGAACCGCTGTACGCAGGTAAAGTGGACTGGGAACGGCTTGTTGACGAGATATTCAAAAGCGACAGGGTTATAAGCTGGTGGTAGGATGCATTATAATAAAAAAAAAAGGCAAAAGCTCGGTATAATGGTAGGGACAGACAGGTTTTTTGACCATGTCGTCAACCTTGCCTGTGCGGCTGATTCCAGAAAAAAAGATGTAAAGATTTTTTTTACAGGCCGTGGGGCGCTTTGCCTTCAAACCCAAGAGGTTAGAAAACTCGCGGGCAGGGCAAGACTTTTTGTCTGTGATGCGAGCTTCAGGGAGTTTGGCCTTGCAGATGATTCGTCGGGTCTCGAGGGTGTGAGCTTTGTGACCCAGGCTGTTAACATCGGTTTGATGAAAGATTGTGACAGGTTTGTCGTTTTTTAATGTTGTGCAATCCATAATGTTAATCAATATAACCATAATATGGAGGTGAAGAGATGAAAGAGAAGATGGTGGTGTTTTTGACTATTGCATGTTTCCTTCTTGTAACTGCCGGCATGAGCATTGCTGGCCAGAAGGCCGGAAACGAGAAAAAGGGAAAGTATCTTTTTCGTAAAAATTGCCGTTCCTGCCATATAGACGGCGGATCGGCCAAGGCTCTCTCTCCCAACAGCAAGACACAGGCGCAGTGGGACAGGGCGTTCAAGAAACATGAGAGGCTCCAGTGTGCTGATGAGTGGAAAAAACTATCTGAAAAGGATCTTAAGGATATCTTGAGCTACCTTTACAACCATGCGTTTGACTCTCCGTCACCAGCCACCTGCGGATGATACTTTTTTTCGGCATGATTTTAAAAAGGTGAAAAGGAGGTGTCAGATTGCGAAGAGGACTTTTTTGTCTTATTTTCTGCGTTGTCGCGGCTGCCCTGTTTTTGGGGGTGGCCGCGGCTGTTGCGGATGAAACCGGTCAGGCTCCCGGGGTCAGCATGGCTGACCAGGCCCAGATCAACTCCGGGAGGTGGAGCACGGTTGATCATTCCAAATTCGATGTTTTGAAACAGAAGTTCACGACAGGGGAGGATGTCACAAAAGCCTGCCTTTCCTGCCACACCGAGGCGGAAAAACAGATTCACAAGGTGATCCACTGGACCTGGCTTTCTCCAACGGGCGGCGGTTTATACGGCAAGGCAGGATACTCCATTAATAATTTTTGTATATCAACCAACAAGATGCACGATGATGAGTGTGAAAACTGCCACATAGGGTGGGAGAAGAAAAAGGACGGTATCAACTGTCTCAAGTGCCATAATACTTCCTCCATAGACTGGCGTCAGGAGTTCAAGGATCTTAAGGAAGCTCTTGACAGCGGTGATCCTGACTGGTCGGGTGAAATAGAAAATGACATAATTGCGAACGTGTCAAAGATAGCTCTGCCCCAGAGAAGAAACTGCGGAGAATGTCACTTCAACGGCGGGGGCGGTGAAGGTGTGAAGCATGGAGACCTTGACGGGTCACTGGTGAATCCCAAAAAGTCGCTGGATGTTCACATGGGTATCGATGGCCAGGATTTTACATGCACCAGGTGTCATACAACCATGAACCATCTTGTAGCCGGCCGGGTTTATTCAACCCCTGCTACCGGTACTATTGGCAAGCGCGTTTCCCTTGTCCAGAATGATCTTGCTCCCAAGATTGCGTGTGAATCCTGCCATACTGACAAACCGCATGGTAATGCTTTAAAACTGGATGACCATACTGACAGGGTCGCATGCCAGACTTGCCATATTCCGACATTTGCAAGGGCGCATTCCACACAGATGGAGTGGTACTGGGAAACCGCCGGCAAGACAGATAACGGACGGGTTATACAGCGCAAGGGACCTTACGGGAGGCCGGTGTATAAATCCATCAAGGGTGATTTTGTCTGGAAGAAAAACGTTAAGCCGGAATATTTCTGGTACAACGGGAGCATAAAGTCCCTGACACTCAAGGATGTAATAGATCCTTCCACCGAGCCTGTCTGGATCAGCAAGCCGGTCGGCAGCCCGTCTGACAAGCACTCAAGAATCGCTCCTTTCAAGGTTCACAGGGGATCCCAGCCTTATGACATGGAAACCGGCAGGTTTCTTGCACCGCTGCTTTCCGAGGAGGATAACGGGTATTGGAAGACCCTGGACTGGAAGGATTCCCTTACACGGGGCATGAAATTGATTGGGCTTCCATATTCAGGCAAGATGGGCTTTGTCAAAACCTGTTATGTAATGCCGACTACTCACATGGTGGCTCCAAAGGAGGATGCCTTGAGCTGTATCGAGTGCCATACCAGGAGCGGCAGCAGGATGGCCGGCATAGCAGGTGTCTATATGCCGGGCAGGGACAGGTTCATGCCGCTTGACATAGCTGGCTGGGGCGGCGCGCTGCTTGCGCTTATCGCCATTGCGCTGCATGCCATAGGCCGGATCGTGATGTCGGCTGCCAGAAGAAAGGAGGACAAGTGATCATGGCGCACAAGAAAATGACCAATATTTACCTGTTTACCCGGTATGAGCGGCTATGGCACTGGCTGCAGTTCGTACTGATTACCATTCTCATGATAACCGGGCTCGAAGTGCACGGGGTCTATCAACTGCTTGGTTTTGACAAGGCCGTTGCGATTCACAATTTCGCCGGCATAACCTGGTTGATCTTGTTCTTTTTTTTCATGTTCTGGGTTTTTACCACCGGAGAGTGGAAACAGTACATCCCCACCACCAGGAAGCTTATTGACGTGGCGCTGTTTTATGCATGGGGAATATTTCATGGAGAGCCGCATCCTGTCCCTGCGAGGAAAGGCGCCAAGCATAATCCGCTTCAGCGTCTTACCTACCTGGGCGTTGCTGCGGCATTGCTGCCATTGCAGATGCTGACAGGTTTTCTGTACTGGAGCTACAATTCCTGGGACGCATGGGGACTGGGCTTTCTTTCGCTGCACCTGCTTGCCGTGGTTCATATGGCAGTGGCGTTTGCCATCCTGATTTTTGTGATTGTTCATGTTTACATGACAACGACCGGGCATACCGTGACCGCCCATATCAAGGCGATGATAACAGGATGGGAGGAGATCGAAGAGGGAGAGCTGGTCCAGGAGTGGGAAAAACATTCGCCGTGATGTTCCCTTTTGGGACGCTGCAACCGACAAAAATCCGGGAGGCGTATGGCCTCCCGGATTTTTTAATCATCGGGCATAGTCATAAACAAGTTTCATCCGTTATGTAGCGGTCTCTTCCAGAGCAGACGGATTAGTGGCAGCCCGGGACAGGCAGAGTCTCCAGCGTATGCTAAAGCTTGGAAACAAGCTCATCGGTCACCTCTTTTACGCTTTTTGAGCCGTCCAATGTGATGTATTTGGGAGAACCCTCTGCGTTTGCCTTGTCCTTGAAGTAATAGGCCGCGGCCAGCGTTCCGTTCTCAGTGTCATAGTAGATGTCGTGACGCTTGTTTATCGCGGCCTCATCCTGGTCGTCGTTTCTTGTTTTTAATTCACCACCGCAGACCCTGCACTTGTCACCATTGGGCTTTATGGCGTCTATGTATATATTGTTCGGGTGGTTGTTGTCGTTAACGCACAGCCTGCGGCCCATGATCCTGTTTTTTGCGATCTGGCGGTCTAACTCTATTTCCACGACGATGTCTATTTTCATGCCGGCCTGTTTCATCATCTCGTCAAGTTTTACCGCCTGGGTCTTGTTCCTTGGAAACCCGTCGAGTATCCAGCCGTTTTTACAGTCATCCTGCTGCAGCCGGTCGAGAATCATGGGGATCGTGATATCGTCCGGGACAAGTTCGCCCTTGTCGATATACTCCTTGGCCTTTGCGCCAAGCTCGGTGCCTTTTGAGATGTTTTCCCGGAAGATAGCGCCGGATTCTATGTGGGGAAGGTTGTACTTTTCTTTAAGGATAGCTCCCTGTGTGCCCTTGCCGCTGCCGTTTGGTCCGAAAAACAGAATGTTCATTTTACCTTTCCTTTCTTTTTATATTTTTTATTATTTCAAAAGCCCATGTTTCTATCAACAATAGCCTTAGGTATAAGAAAGTTGCCAGTTTGTCAAGATGCCTTGGGGCACCCCAAATTCGTCAGGGGCCATTTACTTGCCGGATGGTGGAGTCCAATAATTTGATAAGGGTTGGCATGTTTTTTTGTGTACTTTTGGACATTCTAAAAAAAAGTACGATAGATATTCATGCCACGCCCTGTTAAATTCAAGGATTGCAGCTTTGTATCGGGATTATTTTTATGTCCCGGCAATAAGAGATGGTTTAACAGAATTTTTAGCGTCAACAGAGCACAGGATAGGAATTTTTATCTGCCGTAGCCTCCACGACAACTTTATCAAAAACCAATCGCGGGTCTTGGGGCGCTTGTCTGTTCTTGACAACAATATTGCATGCTTTTATATCTGGATTCCTGGTGAAAATGGGTATATGCTCATAAATTGTCATGCCGCGGCCAAAGAAAAAAAGATGGGTCGTAAGCGACCCGGATGTACGTTATTTCAAACCGCGTGGTGTTCCTCTTCGGGCGCTGGAAGAGGTTGGGCTCGCTCTGGAGGAACTTGAGGCTTTGAGACTTGCGGATATGGAAGGATTGTCTCACGAGGAGGCTGGAAAGCGTATGAACGTGTCCCGCGCGACTTTTGGCAGAATTGTGCAGAGCGCCAGAAGATCGGTGGCACAAGCCCTTGTCAATGGCATGGCCATTCGCATTGAAGGCGGGGATTATCTTCGTGTTGCCCCTGAAGGAAAAAATTTTTTTTGCAGGAACTGCAACAGAGAGTGGAAGATTCCCGGCGGTTATGGTCATTTTAAAAAGTGTCCGGAGTGCGGGAAGACAATATATTAAAGTTTAAGGTTACTTGTATGAATTTTTATAATATAGGAGGTGTTTTGCCATGAGCAAGACTCAGAAAGGAGTTCCGTTTTGCGGGACAAGGCAGCAGCAACAGCAGAAGCAAAAAGATCCGTCCGAAGGGGTCAGGGAATCGCTGGAAAAGATCAAGCATAAGTTTATCGTCATGAGCGGTAAGGGAGGCGTTGGCAAGACCAGCACCTCCGTCAACCTGGCATTGGCCCTGGCTGACATGGGGTTCAAGGTGGGGTTGATGGATGTTGATATACATGGCCCGGACATACCGCGCATGCTTGGCCTAAGTGATATGCCCGGAGTTACCCAGGACAGGAAAATGATTCCAATACCGTATTCCGATAACCTTGTTGCAATCTCCATAGAGTCTTTGAGCCTGAGCAAGGATGATGCCATCATTTGGCGTGGACCGATAAAGCATACGGTTATACAGCAGTTTATCGGAGATGTGGCATGGGGATCCCTTGATTTTTTGATTATAGATTCGCCGCCCGGCACAGGGGACGAACCATTGACCGTTGCCCAGCTTATACCCGGTGCAAAGGCGATAATAGTCACAACACCGCAGGAGGTGGCTCTGGCGGATATAAGGAAATCGATTAATTTCTGTAAAACCGTTAAGATGGAGGCCTTTGGGTTGATAGAAAACATGAGCGGTTTCACATGCCCGCACTGCGGCAAGGAGGTTGAGCTGTTTGGAACAGGCGGCGGGGAACGTACCGCCAAAGAGACGGGGGTGAATTTTCTCGGGAAGATACCGTTTGATACGAACATGGTAAAGTGTGGAGATTCCGGAGTTTCTTACCGGGCGAAATATCCAGACTCACCGGTTACCAAGGCTTTTGCAGATGTCGCCAAAAGGATGGCAGACCTTGTAAAGTAGCAGGAGTGTGACAGCAGGGAGTATTTACCACTGCCGGGTTTGTTGCCCGGCAGTGGATTTTTTATGGCAAGTGGCGTATTACGGGACAGGGATGTGACATGTTTTCCTGGGTTATATGCCAAGCCTCAGCTTGAAACCGATATATACGCTGTCGTCCGATTTGTTAAGCTCGAACGGCCCCTCCTCAAGATCGGTGTCTATTTTCATGTACTGGGCTACTACAGACCCGTTTTTTATTATGTTGAATTCAAGCCCGGCAACATATTGGATGTATTGCGTGCAGTCCACAAAGCAGAGGGGATCCGGAGCGGCGGTTATGTCGGCAAACAGGGTTACCGGGACATTGGCGGCGGTTTCGGAAAGATCCAGAGAGCCCGTTACGTTAAACCCGATCACGGAAAGGTCGTAATCACGGTTGAAAAACACCTTTTTAGCCTCGCCCGTTAAAGCCTTTAACCCCAGCCCCACTGTTACGGCTCGTGATAAAACGTTTTGTTTCAGGCCTCCCTTCAGATAATAAAGGGTATAATCATCCTCCATGTACATGCCTCCTATGCCCGCATATATGGTTGACCCGCCCCGGTACATTTCGACCAGGCCATCTGCGTGTATATCATCAGAGCTTACACCGATGTCAAAGCTTAGCCTCTCGGCCATGCAGTAGTCGGTAGATGCCGGGATAAGGATTACAGCGGTGATAATAAGCAGGATGATTCGTCTGTACATGGTGTTGTCCTCCTCAAATATATAAAGATTTGTTCCCAGGCCAGCAGGTTTTTGCGCCATTTGGCACTAATAGGATGTCTGAAGCTCCTTTGTGGCATTCTTAAGCCGTTCTGACATCCGGGACGTTTTTTCTTCCACTTGCCGGGCCGTTTCCTTTGCGTTTTTAATGGTATCGATTCTTGTAGCTCCGTTGTTGGATTCTGTCGATATATCCTTTACAACGAGGAAGCCTGCGACAAGAAGAGCGATAAGAATCACTATAAAAAAAGCACCTCTCATGGTTCCCCCTTTTCCATTTTATTGATGCACCATATGGGTTATAAAATATGCGGCAACCTGGAGCAAGCCTAAAATTTTTTCGCAAATGGTGTTGTTGGTATGGGGAAAGAAGATAGAAAAGGGGATATAGGGGAATATGTGCACGCCCTTGTCAAATCGCCCATCATGGGGCCGGATGTGGTGTTTCACAAGGTTTTGGACCCGGTCCCGGGCCGGCTTCTCTTCCCTCCTTTCCAGGGGTATGATGATCTGTTTGGTGCAATAGCAGGCGTTGTCGGCATCAAAGGGCTTTATACCCACCAGGCATCAGGAATAGAGAGGGTTCTTGCGAAAAACAGTGTTGTGGTGGCGACCCCGACTGCCAGCGGCAAAACCCTGGTGTACAACATACCGGTTTTAAAGACTTTGCTTGAAAATCCCCGGGCAAGGGCGCTTTATCTTTTTCCGCTAAAGGCGCTGGCCAGGGACCAGCAGAGGGTGTTTGAAGGTCTTGCTGCCGCCGTATCACCTTCCGATCCGCCATCGGCAGCCATATATGACGGTGACACGAGCGCGTGGCGTCGCAGAAAGATCAGGTCAAATCCACCGGCAGTGATTATGACAAATCCTGATATGCTTCATCTGGCTTTCCTGCCGCACCATGAGGTCTGGAGACCGTTTTTCGAAAACCTGAGGTTTGTGGTTATCGATGAGATCCACACCTACCGGGGTGTCATGGGGTCCCATATGGCGCACGTGTTCAGAAGGCTTTTAAGAATTTGCCGCCATTACGGTTCAGATCCTGTGTTCGTGGCAGGCTCCGCCACTATATCCAATCCTGCAGAGCTTGCCGAAAAACTGACCGGGAGGCGGATAGAAGCGCTGACCGAAAGCGGCGCGCCGCGGGGCAGGCGGCATGTCGTGTTTCTCAACCCGTCAACCGGGCCTGCCTCGGCTGCCATACAGCTGCTCAAGGCTGCGGTTTACAGGAATCTCAGAACGATTGTTTACACGCAGTCGCGCAAGCTGGCCGAGCTTATATCAATATGGATAAACAGGAAGGGAAACGCCCGATTCGACCGGATAAGCTCGTACCGTGCCGGGTTGCTTCCCAGCCAGCGAAGAGATATCGAGGCGAAGCTGGCCTCCGGTGAACTGCTTGCGGTGGTTTCAACCAGCGCTCTTGAGCTGGGCATCGATATAGGAGACCTCGATCTTTGTCTTCTCGTGGGCTATCCAGGGTCAGCCATGGCGACATGGCAGAGAGGAGGCCGGGTGGGAAGGAGCGGCCAGGAATCGGCAATGATCCTCGTGGCAGGCGATGACGCACTGGATCAGTATTTTATGCGCAATCCTTCCGAGTTCATAAACCGTCAGCCCGAGGCAGCTGTCATAAATCCTGATAACCCGGTTATAGTGGAAAAGCACCTGCTGTGTGCGGCGGCCGAGCAGCCTTTGGACATTGCAGAACCGTTCATGGAGGAGGAGAGCATACGTAAGGCTGTGCATAGGATGGAAACGCGCGGCGAGCTTCTGCGCAGTGCCGACGGAAGGCGTCTTTTTACCTCAAGAAAGAGGCCCCACCGGGATGTCGATCTCAGGGGCGTGGGTAAAAGTTTCCGGATAGTATGCTCATCAACCGGTGAACATATAGGCGATATCGACGGTCACAGGGTTTTCAGAGACGCCCATCCAGGCGCGGTCTACCTGCACATGGGAAAGACCTGGGTGATTCAGGACATTGACGTGGACAGTATGCGTGTGAAAGCAGCGAGAAAGAATGTAGCGTATTATACACGGCACCGGTCGAGGAAGGAGACCCGGATACTGGAAACCGCCAGCCAAAAAGAGATAGCCGGTATAACCGTCTGCGAGGGAAGGCTCAAGGTGACAGAGACCATAACCGGTTATGAGAAGCTGCGTCTTTATGCCGGAAAGAAAATGGGGATCGAGCCGCTTGACCTTCCGCCGATCGTTTTTGAAACCAGGGGTTTTTGGATGGTGATCCCTTCGGATATACAGGAGAGGGCCGAAAAGGAGTACCGGCATTTCATGGGAGGGATACATGCGATCGAACATGCGGTAATCGGGGTGTTGCCGGCGTTTGTTATGTGTGACCGCAACGATCTTGGCGGCATTTCGATGACCTTTCATACTCAGGTGGGGGCGCCGGTCATTTTCATATATGATGCCGTGGCAGGCGGGATCGGCCTGAGCCGGCAGGCATATACAAGGGTTAAGGATATCCTTGAGTTTACAAAAAAGATTATAGCGCAGTGCCCATGCAGGAGGGGGTGCCCCTCGTGCGTGCATTCCCCGAAGTGCGGTTCCGGCAACCGTCCGATCGACAAGGGATGCGCTCTCTACCTGCTTGAGGAGGTGTTGTCTTCCCGTAAAGCCAATGTTGGTGTGGCCAGGACCGTGCAGGGCGATGCCGTGCGTGCACAGCCTGGAAAAACGGTGGTCCGCGATCCTGCCCCGGTGAAAAGGCCATCCCGTTTTGCCGTGTTCGATATCGAGACCAGGCGCTCTGCCGCTGAGGTCGGGGGATGGCACAGGGCCGATCGTATGGGGATAAGCTGCATAGTGCTATATGATTCTGCTGCTGACGAGTATACCCATTTTTTGGAGGAACAGGCCCGCGATTTTATCAGGCGGCTTTCACAGTTCGATCTTGTGATAGGATTCAACAACAAGAGATTCGACAACAAGGTCCTTTCGGCCTTTACCGATGCCGACCTTTCCGCTTTGCCCACGCTGGATATACTGGATGAGGTGCATAAGACCATTGGCTACAGGCTTTCTCTTGATTCCCTTGCAGGGACCACGCTTGGGGTAAAAAAGAGCGCAGACGGTCTTCAGGCCCTGCGATGGTGGAAGCAGGGGAAGATAGAAAAGATAATAGAGTACTGCAAAAAGGATGTGGAGATCACCAGGGACCTTTACCTTTACGGCAGAAAACACGGCTACCTGCTTTTCACCAACAAGGCGAAACAGAAGGTCAGGCTTCCTGTCTCATGGTAAGGGCAGATGGAAAATAATTGCTGTTTGAGAAGAAAAAATCGATTGACTTTCCTTTTTGGGTTATGTAATTGATAATTCAAATAAGCGGTTGTCATAACCGAAAGCAGGTTGGAGGAACAATGAGAACAAGCGTAATGCCAGGCAGATTTTATTTTTATTTTAGGTATTTTTATACCTGTCTGCCTGTGGCGCGCTGATTCTTAGAGCACCAAAAAACAGCAACAAAAAGCCGCGGGCAGACAAGAAGGGCCGCGGCTTTTTTTATTAAAACAGTGGCGGCCAGGGCGGCTGAATGTTGCGATAATCAAGGAGGGTAAGATGACTATTTTAGGAAAACGGATCAGGATTGAGCGGTTGATGAACAGGGAGACCGGCCGGACGGTTCTCGTTCCCATGGATCATGGGGTGTCAGTCGGCCCCATTGAAGGTCTGAAAGACATGCGTACCGCGGTACAGCAGGTTGCCGAGGGCGGGGCTAATGCTATCGTCGAGCATAAGGGGCTTGTTGGTAAAGGCCACAGGGGAAGCGGCAAGGACATAGGTCTGATAATCCACATGTCTGCGTCGACATCACTCTCCCCCCAGCCAAACGCCAAGACCCTTGTGTGCAGCGTTGCGGAAGCTGTTAAACTCGGGGCGGACGGTGTTTCCATTCATGTCAACCTTGGAGATGGTGACGAGAAACAGATGCTGAATGATTTTGGAAAAGTCAGCTCAGATGCCCGGGAATGGGGTATGCCGCTGCTTGCAATGATCTATCCAAGGGGAGAGAAGATAAAAAACGAGTATGACGTGTCAGTTATCAAGCATGCCGCGCGTCTGGGAGACGAGCTTGGCGCCGATATCGTGAAGGTGTCCTATACCGGCAGCCCTGAAACTTTCCGGGAGGTGGTGGAAGGATGCTCCATACCCGTGGTTATTGCAGGTGGAGAGAAGATGGGATCCGACAGGGAGATTCTTGAGATGGTGAAGGGGGCGATCGATGCCGGCGGCGCTGGTGTTTCAATAGGCAGGAATGTTTTTCAGCACAGCAATCCTACTCTTATGGTAAGAGCGATTTCAGCGATTGTTCATGACGGTGCCAGCGTCGAAGAGGGGCTGGAGCTGCTGGAATCAAAGTAGCCGTCCCCATAAAGGCGGAGGTGGAACCAGGTTAAGGAGTGCATTGGCGGCAGCTTGTGCGCAGGTATAGCGATTTGTAACGGCAGGCCTTATGTAAAAAAGTAAAGGTATATGACCATGCGAAAAATATGGGTAAAGATCGATCCGTGGGACAAGAAGATGGTCACAACCGCGCTTGAAGGCGGGGCGGATGGTGTTCTTGTACCTGAGGGTTTTTCAGAAAAGGTGAAGCAGCTTGGCAAGATAACGACTGTCTCCGAAGATGGTGATCTGAAAATCGGGGAGGATGTGGTATACTTCGAGATAACCAGGAGCGAGGACGAGGAGGAAATTATACGGCTTGCCAGGGAAAAGACGGTTATTTTAAGGTGCAGGGACTGGACCATCATACCCCTTGAGAACCTTATTGCCAGAAGCGTGGACGTGGTGATGCCGGTAAGCAGTGTCGAAGAGGCACGTACCGCTCTTGGTATATTGGAAAAGGGGGTTGGCCACCTTCTCGTCAACGCTGCCGATCCTGCTTCTTTAAAGCAGATACTTGCCGTGGCAAGGGAGAACGCTGATGTGACACCCCTTCAGGTTGCGGAGATAACAGATGTCATCCCGGTTGGAATGGGGGACCGGGTGTGCGTTGATACATGCACCGCAATGACGGAGGGGCAGGGGATGCTGGTCGGCAACAGCAGCAGTGCTCTTTTCCTTATACATTCGGAGAGCGTGGTCAATCCTTACGTGGCGCCCAGGCCTTTCCGCATAAACGCTGGCGCTGTTCATGCCTATACAAGAGTGCCGGGCGGGAAAACCCGTTACCTGTCTGAGCTCACAGCAGGGGACAGGATTTTCATAACCGATTTTCAGGGGAACAACATAGAGGGTGTTGTCGGCAGGCTGAAGATAGAGAAGCGGCCTCTTATGCTGGTCAAGGCCATGGTTGACGGCAAGGATATCACAACAATAGTCCAGAACGCAGAAACCATAAGGCTTACAACCCCGGAAGGACATCCGGTTTCGGTTGTATCGCTGAAAGCAGGAGACCATGTGCTGGTTTCCATGGAGGCTGGCGGCAGGCATTTTGGTTACAAGATAGAGGAGACCATTACGGAGAAATAGCCGGGATGTGGACAGCGGCTGGCTTCAGGAGCCAGGCCCGGCCTTGTTGAATTTAACGGGGAAAAAATATGGATGGAGCGGGGAGTGGTAAAGATCAAAGGATTGAGGAAATTCGGCGTTCCATAGACGAGATAGATGAAAAGATTCTTGACCTGTTGAACGAGCGTATGGGGCTTGCAAAGGATATCGGTGCCCTCAAGGCCGAGTCCGGGACCATGGTGCTTGACAAGACCCGGGAAGAGAAGATCCTGCGGAGGCTGGAATCGCTTAACCGCGGTCCTGCAAAGGCTCCGGCGATCAGACGTATTTTTTCAGAAATAATAGCAGCGTGCCGAAAGATACAGGAACCCAGAAACGTGGCATATCTGGGACCGGAAGCCACTTTCACACATGTGGCGGCTATCAGGTTTTTCACACCCAACGACCAGCTTGTCCCAACTTCAAGCATAAGGGATGTTTTCGAAAGCGTCGAAAAGGAGAGATGCGACTACGGAGTCGTGCCTGTTGAGAATTCCATAGAGGGAGCGGTTAATCATACGCTGGATCTTTTTCTTGAATCCGGTCTGAAGGTGTGCGCCGAGATATACATGGCCATATCACACGATCTTCTGTCCAAAAGCGGCGATATTTCAAAGATTCGAAAGATATATTCACATCCGCAGCCATTTGCCCAGTGTCGCACATGGCTGAAATCCAACCTGCCGGATGCGCGTCTCGTGGAGTGTTCCAGTACGGCTCAGGCTGCGCAAAAGGCGCTTCTTGAGGATGATGCAGCTGCCATCGCCGGCAGCGAGGCGGCCAGGATTTATGAGTTGAAGGTCGTGGAACACTCTGTACAGGACTTTGCGAAAAACACGACAAGGTTTTTGGTTGTTGGCCATGACAAAGTACCGCCAACCGGGGACGACAAGACCTCCATAATGTTTGTAACGGCACATGTACCTGGCGCTCTGTTCCGGGTGCTTGAGCCGATAGCCAGGGAGGGGATAAACATGCTCAAGCTCGAGTCAAGGCCCACCAAGCATGAAAACTGGAGTTATGTGTTTTTTGTTGATCTTGAGGGGCATGCCGATGATGCGGCGGTGAAACGGTGCCTATCCGAAATGAAAGGCCACTGCCAGTTTTTAAAGGTTCTGGGTTCATACCCAATGGCCCGTATGATTTACTGAATAGAGGCAGAATGAAGAAGATAGAATGCGGTCAGGTCAGAAATTGTGTTGTTAGCGTTCCCGGGTCCAAGAGTTATACGCACAGGAGCCTTATTGCCGCCGCCCTTGCCGATGGAGTGTGTGAACTTTCGAATTGCCTCGACAGTGAAGACACGCGCCTTACGCGCAGAGCTCTTTCCAGTATGGGCATTGTAATAGAGGAGAGGGACGGGGTTGTCGTGGTTTATGGCACGCGGGGAGAGCTTTCTGCCTGTTCGGAACCGATATATCTTGGCAATTCAGGCACGTCCATGCGTCTTTTGGCCGGCGTTGCTGCCATTGGAAAGGGGGTTTACACTCTTACAGGGACCGAGCGCATGGCAATGCGTCCCGCGGCCGATCTTCTGGATGGTTTGAAACAGCT
>MZGQ01000080.1 GCA_002085115.1 Desulfococcus sp. 4484_241 | reverse complement strand
GAAATTTTTCCATAAAAAATTCGCGTATTCTACAGCGCTCCGAGCTCACCCCGGATCAATCCAACATCCTGAAAAAGCTGAATATCAATCCACCAAAGCTCATCTGGAAAAATCGATTTTCCCCCCTGATTTCGTAGGCACTACGCCATTTTTCAGATTATGGATAACTATCTGTTATTCTATCGTATTAGGTGTTTTGCATTTCCACAACCATCGAACGGGGGTTAATCTTCCTGCAAATCCGGGGACATACTTATCTATCGGCAAACACTCGTCTTTTTTCGGTTGTTGTACCGGTACGGTACGGTCTTTTACCCCATGCAGCGCAGGGGAAGGGAAGCCGCAGGCCAGGCTGCCGGGTGTCCTTCTATTTTGGACAAGCAAAAGATAAAGACAATAACCGCCATGAAAGCTCCTGCCTGACGGGGTGTAGTTGTCTTGAGGTTTACCCTTCTATTGTTTTTTACATGAGGCCCGGGTTCGGGCAATCTCAAATATTTTTTTGTTCTGTTCTTTGGGAATGAGTTCGTTTTCCATCTGCTCGGTAAGTGCTCTGACGGCATACCACTGGCCGGAGGAAACAGCAACCACCTCAAATGTTCCGTCATCACGCATCACCGCACCGCAGCCCGAGGCCCAGAAAAACATGCGCCTGTCAATTTTTCCCTTCACTTTCTCCCCCCGGCCGAAAAAAATGACTTTTTCATCAACGCTGATTTTTCGCAACAACGTAAAATTGAGGCGCACAGAAACTCCGCCAACGGCATATGCCATAAAGCCGCCCCAGCCCATGGTTTCATCCAGTACGGCAAAAATCGCGACGGGATGGAGATAACCATTCCGGCTGAAGAGATGGATGGTTTCCCGGTCTTCTGCATTAAACCCGGAAAAGGCGCAAACGATGTTACCATTCGGGCTTTCCCATAGATGAAATTGCCTTTTTAATCCCGGCATTGCTCGCTTGACACCACAGCCAAAGCAGTTCATGTAATACGGAATATGTTCAAGCCGGCCTGAAAGCTGAGAATAGTTTTCCGGAAGATAATTTTTATGGGTGTCATCTTTTACCAAAGAACCATTACCAAAATCGATTTCGGCGGTAATATAGGGCATCGCCGAGCCTTCCGGATAAATGCAGCCGGATATGCCGGACACGGTTGGAACCGCCTCCACCGTGACCGTGTCACCTACCCTCACCTCACTGCCCCCCATGCGGAAACTGTATTGGGACGGGCATTTAAAATCATTGCCGGATGTGCAATGTGAAAATTCACTGGCCAGATCAGCAATCGCCCCCATGCCTATGCCGCCATGCGGGATGCCGATCCATCCTTCTTTGGCTGCATCCATAATCATCGGTAACGATATTTTCCCGTCTTTTATTAAAATATCGGCATGTCCGAACAAAAACGTGCGTACAAAATCATTTTGCATATCGCCATACCTCTTTTCCGATTCAATAACTGTTTGATGCGTAGATTAATCTTTGGCTTGGGTAAAATCAAGCGATATGGCCCGTGCTGTTGTGGGCAGATGAATTGTCCGGTTCAACAGCTACGGGATATAAGTTGGCGATAAAATTAAAAGGTGCGCCAATATCAGTGTATCCAGAATGTCACAGTCAGGGGGACAATCAAAATTTTTCTTGACTTTAAAAAAGGGATATGGGTATATTGTCGACAATCGACTCTTTTTATGGGTTTTCAACCAGATCGTTTCATTTTTACGGCAAAAAAATATGGCGGCAATAGTAACCACAGGCCTTCCTGAGCAGATTGCTGAAATACTCGCAAGGGAACCCGGGTTACAGAGATCACCGAGGAAAATGCTGAAACCCTTTACGACGTAGCCATTGCCCTTATTATCCTTGCAGCCAAACAATGCGTTGCCAAATGCACGCCCGAAGATCTTAAGGCTATAGATGAAACGGTCCAAAGGGCAGCGGATGCCGTGGCCCGTAAGGATGTTAATGGATACTACTCCGCCTTTTTCGATTTTGCCGTCACCTGTCTTCACGCCGTAAGAAACCAGCTTCTGGAAGATATGATAATGGATATCATGCCGTGTATACGACGTATGCAGTTTCTCTCCTTTTCCGTCAGAAGCGAAAACCTGGAGGAAAACCTTGAAATAGTGCAAAGGGGAAACAGTTATCTCCAAAATGGAGACGGGGAGATGGCTGTAAACACAGTGATGGAATATGTGACAAAGGAAAAAACAGAGGGGCTGAAAATATTAAAAATGGGGCTGCACCTGAATTACCAAAATGCAAAAAAACAGGAGAAGCCGTAAATGGGTGAAAAACAACCGACCAACACGTCCGCTGCAACGTATCCTGGCGAGGCTGAAGATCTCTTCGGCCGACTTGCCAAAACAAGGGAGGTGATGAAGCTTGCCGGTGGCATTGTTTCAAGGCTGCTGGTCATGCTTGAAACAGGAAGCCAAAAGGAGGGGCCAATCAGAAGGGCGGCCATAAAGACAGCCGGCAAAATTATAAACAGGAGCATCTTATCCCCCCTTTCTGACAGAGACGCGATCGAAAAAGCGCCTGCGATTAAAACCGTTGCATCCGACCCCGGGTTTGCGCAGCTGATTTCAAAACAGATGACAGAAACCTCAAACGTGGTGATCGGTCTGTTAGCGGACATAGCAAAAGAGTATGAAAAACTTGAAACAGAAGAAAAGAAAAAGCTCCTGGAATCCTTTCTTGGTAATACCGATACCGAAAAAAGCGCAAAACTGCTGACGTCCTGTTTCCGGATAATAAACGATATTCACGCTGATGAGCCGGAGTTCCTCGCCCGTGTCCTTGCCCCGGGTTTTGAAAGATGGATCGCGTCCATGGATTTCGGCGAGCTAAAGGAGATGGTTGACAGTGGAGCAAAAGGCATCTCTGCCCTGGCCAGGATGACGTCTGACGTTATGGGAGACTACCCGGCAAAAGCGGTGTCACTGCTGTCCCTTGCCCCAACACTGGTGAACATCGCAACCGACGCGCTTGCCCAGTCACTTGAAAATGCCGGTAAAAGCATAGCTCCTGACATGGCCGCTGACGTCATCCGCGCCATGCTGCTTGAGATAGACACAAATTCCATAAGCAGGATGGTAAATGGAATGGCAGAGATGACCCGCAGGATTCACGTTGGCAGCGCCCTGCTCGGCGAACCTGGATCGCCGGAGTTTCCCAAGGCATTTACAGATATTGCGCGTAATATCGTAGAGGGACTGGACCATGAAATTCTTTGGAAGGCCAGAACGGCGATGGCTGAGGCCAGAGAGGAGGTTAAAAACGCCGTAAGCGACGCAGTGGCTGAAAATCCCGACATGATGGCCGGGGACATTGCTACACGAACCGCGGTCACAAACGCAGGCATACGCGCGGCAAGCCGCCGTGCAGCCGCGCTCGAGGCCCAGCCCCCGGAGACAATAGACGAGGCAATGGCAAAGGCAATGGCGGGACTGGATGTGCAGGAGATAGCCGAAATCATCAATATATATGCCACTCTGTTCAACCGGATGCTTGCTGCAAGTCCGGGGATTTTATCTGAAAAAATCGACGCTTTTGCGGATTCCCTGGATGTGGACGAGATTTCCGATCTTCTTGAAACAGTGGGGCAATATGCGGGAAACGCCCTGCTGTCGATTGCCCGGTCTGCTGTGCCCCACATAGCAAAGGGTTTTTTCAGCGCCCTGGCCCCCGGCAACGGCCCGTCTGAAAACATCGCAAAGGAGGCACGTGACCTGATGGCATCCCTGTTAAAAAACGGTGAGGTGGACCATGAGTAACTTTTTCTATGAAGCTGCCACGAAAATTCTGAACAGTTCTATAACCGAATGGAAAGAAAATGGCGGAAAAATCGTTGGTTGTACCTGTTCCTATGTTCCGGGCGAACTGCTGCACGCCGCCGGTATTTTACCGGTAAGGATAAGAGGCATTGAAACAACAGGCACCGATATAGGCGACGCCTATTTCGGCCCCTTTATCTGTTCTTTCCCAAAGTGCGTTCTTCAACTGGTGGGAAAAGGTAAATACGGTTTTCTGGACGGCACCATAATAACGCCGGGCTGTGATTCCATGCGAAGGCTTGATGAATGCTGGAGAAAGGCCGGCGAGGATTATGAAGGGATAGTGCCGCCATATTTTTATTATTTTGACGTTCCCCACAAGACACTTCCCCATGGAATGAAATGGTTCAAAGAGGAGATTGTCCGGCTTGTCAACTCTCTTGAGAAACATTTCGGTGTAAAGATAGAGGATGATGCCGTAAAGGACTCGATAGCACTTTATAACAAAGGCCGCCATCTTCTTAAAGAGCTTGAAGAGCTTAGAAAGGATCAGGATGTAAGAGTAACGGGCACGGAAGCGTTCGCCGTGACCATAGCGGGAACAGTTCTGCCAAGAGAGGTCTTCACAACGCGGCTGGAGCAGTTTATTGGTGAAATTAAAAACAGGGAGCCTGTTGGCCGCGGCAAAAAACGGATCATGCTGATCGGGAGTATAAGTGACGACATCGGGCTTGTGGAGCTTATAGAAAAAAACAGAGACGCTATAGTGGTAGCTGAAAACCTGTGCTTTGGCGTGCGGTACGAAGGGCATATGATTTCGGAAAGCGGGGAGCCTGTTGACGCTCTTGCAGAAGGCTACCTTGGCGGATCGATCTGCCCAAGGATGTTTGGAAAATACAAGGAACGTCTTGCGCTTTTAAAGCAGAAGATCGATGAAGCGGCCGTTGACGGAGTTATCATGCAGAACATAAGGTTCTGCGACCTGCATGGGTCTGAACACGGCCTTTTTGAACGAGACCTGGAAAAGGCCGGCATCCCGTGCCTGAAGCTTGAAAGGGAGTACGGACCGCTTACAGAAACCGGAAGGATACAGATGAGAATACAGGCGTTTCTGGAAAGGATATCGTCCAAATAAAAGCACAACGCCAAAACCTGGGAGGATGGTATGAGACAGGAACTTCTTGAATATAATTTCGACTGGATGATGGGATGCCTCATGGACGGCGGGGCCAAGGCAGCCAAAAGCACGCCAAAGGAGCAGCAGGTTCTCATGCGCTACATGCCCTATTTTAATAAAACAATCGATATGATACTTGGAGAGGGAGAGGCGGGCGAACTCTTTTTGAAGATGATGTGCAGGTTTTTCGACAACCTTCTCACTGCTCACGAAAAGGGTAAAAAGATAGCCGCAACCACCTTCTGCTTCTCCCCGGCGATCCTCTACGCGGTGGGCGCGGTGCCGGTGACATTTGAAATAATGTCTGCCCTGGCGAACATGACATGGAAACGCGGTGCGTTCGATTACCTGGACTTCGGGTGTGAAGTGGGGCTTACGGAGACATCCTGCTCATCACAGCGCGGCGCTCTTGGCGCCTATTTTGCGGGCATGACAGAAGAACTGGATTTTTTGGTCTATGACACTCCCGGCGTATGCGATACAAACGCAAACTCATTCGTGTTTACAGCAACCTACCTGAACAAGCCGTCATACCAGCTGAACTATCCTCAAAGGCTGAACGATGAACGGACAAACAGATACCACCTGGAAGACTACAAGTATCTTATACGTTTTTTAGAAGAGCAGACCGGCAACCCGCTCGACTATGACAGGCTGGCCGAAGTCCTGAAAGAGGTGGAAAAACAGGATACCATCATCGCGGACATAGAGGATATGCAGATGCTTGTGCCCTGCCCGATGCCGCCCATCTACAATATGTTTATATATGCGGGACGATTTATATGCTCCGGGTTGCCGGAATATACGCTGGCCCTTGAAAAAATGCGCGAGAAGGTCAGGGAAAACGCCGAAAAGGGCGTGTCAGGCCTGAAGTCGGGCGTGGAAAAAAGAAGACTCTACCTTTGTTATATAGACCATTACACGGTGGACCTGAACTTCTGGAGATGGCTGGACGACCACGGTATATCTCACCTTGGCAGCATACTGTCAAAATCGTTTGCCGAAGGTACAGGTTACGCAAAGGAGCTTGAGGGTTCAACTTACAGCATGGACACCAGTACGCCCGAAGCGATGCTAAACAGTATAGCGCAGCTTAACGCCAGGCTGCCCATGGTCCGTTCCATCAGGGGACCATACGATCAGCCCAACATGTGGCTGGACGAGACACTTGCCATTGCAAAAGCTTACAAGGCGGACTGCATCATTTATAACGGCACGCCGGGATGCCGCAACACGTGGGGCATGGTCAGGCCTTTTGCCAGGGACCTTGAAAAACACGGCTATCCCACGCACATACTGTATGGAGATGCGTTTGACGATCGTGTGGAATCATGGGAGAGCACGCGCACCCGTCTTGAAGAATTTTTTACAGTAAGGGGGTTGCTATGAAATTTGCCGCAGGCTGCGATGTTGGTTCGCTTACATCCAAGGCCATCATAATGGATGGCAACAGGATAGTCGGAACCGGTATAGTAAAATCAAAAGCCAAACCTGAGCTGTCGGCCGAAGCCGCAATGAATGCCGCTCTTTCCAATGGTGGCATCACAATGGAACAGATTGGCTACTGCGTCGGGACCGGCTACGGAAGGGAGAAGATCCCCTTTGTTGACGAAACAAAGTCGGAAATAGCTTGCCATGCAAAGGGCGCGCGGTGGTTGGCGCCGTCTGTGAAAACCGTGATAGATATCGGGGGGCAGGACTGTAAGGCCATAAAGCTGGACAACAACGGGAATGTTGAAAACTTTGTGACAAACGACAAGTGCGCCTCAGGCACGGGGCGTTTTCTTGAAGTCATGGCCGATGTGCTGGATGTCGATATAAACGAGCTTGGCAACCTGTCCGCCAGGGCAAGGTCTCCCATTACATTTGCCTCCACCTGCACGGTATGGGCGCAGGCCGATGTAATAAAATATATCAACTCAGGCGTTCCGATAGAAGATATCGGCGCCGGGATAAACAACGCCATGGCAAAACGCGTGGCAATCCTGGCCAGCGCCGTGCGTGCTGAAAAAGAGGTGGTCATGACGGGCGGAGTGGCCAAAAACAGGGGGGTTGTGTCCACGCTTGAAAAAATACTTGGGTACCGCATAAGAAAAATCAGGCGGGCCGATCCGCAACTGGCCGGCGCGATAGGAGCCGCGGTCTTTTCTCTTGAAAAACTCAACGGGTATCAAAAGGAGGCGGTATGATTACGGCTGGATGTGATATAGGTTCCCTTACCGCAAAGGCCGTTATTCTAAGGGACGGGGAAGAGATTATAGGATACGATATTATACGGGTCAAAACGAATCCCGGAGCTTCAGCCCGCGAAGCGCTGGAAAGAGCGTCTGAAAAAGCAGGGGTCTCAAACACGGAGATAGAGGCGATTGTGGGCACGGGCTATGGCAAGGACAGCGTACCTTTTGCCAGTCAGACCGTTTCAGAGATATCCTGCCACGCAAGGGGCGCATGGTGGAGCCTGCCGTCTGTAAGAACGATAATCGATATAGGGGGACAGGATTCAAAGGCGATACGTATCGACGAAAACGGGAACGTGGCGAGGTATATATACAACGACAAGTGCGCGGCAGGCACCGGGCGTTTTCTCGAGGTCATGGCCAAGGCCCTTGATGTTGACCTTGCGCAGATGGGTGAGCTTGCTGAAAAGTCGACCGAAACCATACGCATATCCAACCAATGCGTGATATTCGCTGAAACAGAGGTGGTTTCGCTGATAAACGAAGGCAGGGAGACCTGCGATATAATCAGGGGGCTTCACCACGCAATGGCTAACCGCGTAGCGTCTCTTGCCAAAAGCATAGAGGTTCACGAAGAGGTGGTTATGACCGGAGGGGTGGCAAAAAACAGCGGTATGTTTTCAGCCCTGTCCGAAGGCCTGGGCCTTCCGGTAAGGGCTTTGCCCATAGATCCCCAGATAAACGGGGCGCTTGGGGCGGCCCTTATGGCGGCAGACATAGTCGCAAAAAAGTAACCACTGCAAATAAACAGGCATGTTTGACACACATATCACCGATATCATACAGTTCATCCGGGAGCGTGAAAGCGAAGGGGGGGTATCAATCCTTGATGCAAACGCTCACAGGAGCTGGCCTGTAGACGAGAGAGGAGCCCTTGTTCTGTCCGGAGACACGGCTGTAGAACTGGGGAGCCCGAAAACCGAATCGACCTCGTTCCTGGTATGGAGCGATGCCCCGGGAAAAGTCACAAACGGCAGGATAACCCTGATAGGCCCGGACACAATTGACGAGACAAGGAGGCTTGTGCCGTTTGGCAAGGCTGTTATGGTGGAGGTCTCAGGGTTCGATGAGACAAACAGCCACAAGCGGTGGCTGGAGATGGAGCTTGCCAAATACGACGTCAAACTTTCCGGCTACATGATGAGGGCGGTATCGCAATATCAGAGAGAGTGGAGCCGCGTCAGCAAAAAGGCCAAAGAAGACGGCTTTTCCCTTGCCATCCTGGGGGGCGCCCTGATCGAAAAGTTGATGGCCTTTCCCTATGTCCATGCGGCTGAAGTTGTTTTTGTAACATCATCCGTGCAGGACGTGGCAGCATTAAAAGCCATAGGCGACAAAGTGGCGCAAATAACCGGGGCCATGAACAAAATGGTTGAAAAGATAGACGTTGACTGTGATACATGCGAATACAGCGCCGTATGTAACACGGTCTCCGAACTTAAAAAGATGCGCGCTGCGATAAAAAAAGCAAAGTAATCCAAAATTGGCACAGGAACAACATGCCGACATAAGGCTGTTTGACCTATTGCTGGAGGAACCATGTAATCGGCTTATTGAAGACGCTATTGACAGCGGCAGGATTCCCATAGGCTATACGTGCAGCTATGTTCCACACGTACTGCTTTCCATCCCTCCGCTACTGCCGGTCAGAGTACGGGCGCCGGAGGCCAGGGGAACCGAGCTTGCCGACATATACATGTCCAACCTTACCTGCTCATATACACGCAGTATTCTTGAGTTCGCAATGGACTACCGCTACGATTTTCTGGCCGGTTGGGTACATACGGCAGGGTGTGATCATCTTCGCAGGCTCAATGATAACCTTGAATACCTGCTTGCGCCCCAATTTTCCCATATCATGGACGTCCCGCACCGCACAACGGCTGAAGGGGTCACCCATTAAAGGGGGTGTCAAGAAAAAAA
>MZGQ01000015.1 GCA_002085115.1 Desulfococcus sp. 4484_241 | reverse complement strand
CCGTTTATTTTAAAAAAGCTCAAGGAGGCAGGACTGCCCCAGGAGCTTTCATGGCTTCCGTTAATCGAAAGCGGGTTCAAGACAAAGGCGATGTCTTCTGCAAGGGCGCTTGGCCTTTGGCAGTTCATTCCATCAACGGGGTACAAGTTCGGGCTGGAGCGTAACAGTTATATAGACCAGCGTCTTGACCCGGAACGTTCGACCGATGCCGCCATCCAGTATCTCACGGTTCTTCATAAAACGTTCGGCGACTGGGCAACCGCCCTTGCCGCCTACAACTGCGGCGAAGGCACGGTCCTGAGGGTTATAAGGCAGCAGCGGATAAATTACCTCGATAATTTCTGGGATCTCTATCACCGGCTTCCGATGGAAACGGCGCGTTACGTGCCCAGGTTCCTTGCCACGCTGTACATAGTGTCACATCCGGAAAAGTACGGCCTGGATTCGATAGAAACAGAGCCGCCCTTAAAGTTTGAAACGGTTGCAGTGTCCCGCCAGGTTCATCTCCGGGATATCGCAAAGGCAATCGGCGTTCCATATAACAGTCTTGCAGAGTTGAACCCGGAGTTGCGTTACTCGGTTCTGCCTCCCGAGCAGTACAACCTGCGAGTGCCTCCCGGCACCGGGAGCATGGTTCTTGCCGGTATCGATTCGATGCCCATTTACCGGTTGCCGCAGACGATGTTTGCATATCACAGGGTGCGGCCGGGAGAGGCGCTGTCGCTCATAGCAAGGCGCTATCACACCACGGTGCGCAGGATAATGCGTGCAAACAACCTTCGCAGCAGAAACTATATAGTCGCCGGAAAAATATTGAAGATTCCCTTGAGCGGGAAGTGGGTGGCGGCAAAAACCCATAAGTTTGAAAAGGCCCGCATCATTCCTGCGACCCACACCGTCAGGCGTGGTGAATCGCTGTGGATTCTTGCCAGCCGTTACGGCACCACGGTTAAAGCTATCCAGAAGCTGAACGGCCTTTCAGGAACAAGCCTGCGCGTTGGGCAGGTGCTGAGGATTCCCGGCGGCGGCACCGATTCCGGCCCGGACGCCGCTAAAACGGCAAAGACCTACACTGTCAAGCCGGGAGACAGCCCTTTCACGATCGCAAGATCACACAACATGTCTCTTTTGAAGTTCCTGAGGCTGAACAACCTGGATTCAAACACCACTATATATCCGGGCCAGCAGATGTTCGTGGAATAACGGATTGAATGGCAATCAGGCCCGACTCCATCTGCAGTGCGGCGGCAGGAGACATCACGGGAACCTTTTTGCGGTGTTAAAGCCGGTGCACTGAAATATGGTTGAGGGCAGACTATGACAGGGGTGAAAAAATGAGCGATTTTCTTTTTACCAGGATGTTCAGGACAGGCAGGGACGATACCGATTACCGGTTGTTGACAAAAGATTTTGTTGCAACATCCACGTTTATGGGCAGACAGATCGTTACAATTGACCGGCAGGGCCTTGTGATGCTTGCTGAAACCGCATTCAGGGATCTTTCCCATCTTTTGAGACCGTCATACCTGGAACAGTTGGCCGGGATTTTAAACGACCCTGAAAGTTCCGATAACGACAGGTATGTCGTGCGTGAACTGATTAAAAATGCTGTAATAGCATCCGGTTATGTTTTCCCGCTGTGCCAGGACACAGGCACGGCCATAGTGATCGGCAAAAAGGGACAGGCGGTGTGGACCGGATTTTCAGACGAGGAGGCGTTGAGCGAGGGGATTTTTAACGCTTACCAGAGGCTTAACCTGCGTTACTCGCAGGTCGCTCCCATAACGATGTACGAAGAGGTCAACACCGGGACAAACCTTCCGGCCCAGGTGGATCTTTATGCCACCGGGGGAGACTCATACGAGTTTCTCTTCATGGCAAAAGGGGGAGGCTCTGCAAACAAGACGTTTCTTTTCCAGAAGACAAAGGCGATATTAAACCCGACCGGCCTTCTTGGTTTTCTGAAAGAGGAAATCATGAACCTTGGCACGGCGGCCTGCCCGCCATACCATCTTGCCGTTGTGATCGGCGGCACATCAGCGGAGGCGAACCTGAAAACCGTGAAACTTGCTTCTGCCGGCTATCTTGACAACCTGCCGGACAAGGGCGGTCCACTGGGACACGCCTTCAGGGACAGGGAGCTTGAAACAAGGCTGCTTGAGGCCTCTTTTGCCACAGGGCTTGGCGCTCAGTTCGGCGGCAAGTACCTGTGCCGGGCAGTGAAAGTGATACGGCTGCCGAGGCACGGGGCATCATGCCCGGTCGGGATCGGTGTCAGCTGCAGCGCGGACAGGAACCTGAAGGCAAAGATTACCTCACAGGGGATATACGTTGAAAAGCTTGAGACAGATCCTGCAAGGTATCTGCCCGATCCTCCTGCACCTGGCAGGGATGAGGATGACGGTGTGCGGATAGACCTCGACCGCCCCCTTGATGCAGTTCGAAATGAGCTGTCGCGTTACCCGGTCGGCACAAGGCTGCTTTTGAATGGAAAGATAACCGTGGCAAGGGATATGGCACACGCAAGGGTGGCAGAAAGGCTTGACGCCGGGGAGGAGCTTCCATTTTACATGACCGACCATGTTATTCTTTATGCCGGCCCGGCAAAGACTCCGGAGGGCTATCCTTCCGGCAGCTTCGGGCCGACAACCTCGGCCCGCATGGATCCCTATCTTGTAAAGTTCCAGAAGCGCGGCGGCTCTCTTGTAACACTTGGCAAGGGAAACCGGTCGGCTGCGGTCGTGGAGTCCTGCAAGGCCAACGGAGGATTTTACCTCGGCACGATCGGCGGCGTGGCAGCCGTTCTTGCAGAATGTATCACCAGGGTGGAAACGGTTGATTTTCCCGAACTTGGTATGGAGGCGGTAAGGATGATAACCGTGAAGGATTTTCCCGCCTTCATTCTTATTGATGACAAGGGCAACGATTTTTTCAGGGCAATCGGAAAATAGCCTGACTCTATAAGGCCTATAAGGCAGGAGAGCTTTTGCAGCATAAAGTTGTCCCTATCTGCCTCCTATTAAATTATTTTCAACAAAACTATAAAAAAAATTAATAATAAATGATCTTAATGCCGTTTTTTGCCGATTGCAGGCAGGCGTGCCAGGATCGATTATTTTTATTATTTCTTGTTATTTTAAAACGTTACATAAAAGACAAGGGCTGTCTGTAATCCCTGTAAAAATACGGCACGGTTCTTGTATGAAAACAGGGTAAAAGGAGTGCGCCATGAACAAAAGAGGATTCACATTAATGGAGATGCTGATTGTAATTGCCATCATAGGCATCATAGCGGGTGCCGTGACGCCCACCTTTCTTCGCTGGCGCACGAACCAGCAGCTTTCCCAGGCCGCCCGGCAGATATATTCAGACCTCCAGTCCGCAAGGATGGTTGCCATAAAGAGGAACAGTTTTGCATTTGTATCTTTCAACACGGCAAGCGGTACATACTTTGGCTGGGTGGATCAGTCCGGCGGTTTTTCCGGTGTTTATGACGCCGGGGTTGATGATCTGCTTTTTAACGGCTCCATGCCGCCCGGGGTACGGCTTACCGGCGCAAATTTTTCCGTCGGTTCCGTGGCATCGTTTTCACCCATGGGGTTTGGCAGATGGCCTGGAGGCGCGCTCAATATGGGCACCGTGACGGTTGCAAACTCTTTCCGGACCAGCCGGATAGTGGTTAACTCATCTGGAAACGTAAGGATATCGTAATGGTGATTTTTAAAAAAGTCAAAAAATCGCAAAACGGGTTTACAGTGCCGGAGATGCTGGTCGCACTGGCGATCTCCTCTCTGGTGATGATAATGATAATCACCATGTACCAGGGCCAGACAACAAGCAGCAGCGCCCAGCAGGAGGTGCTGAATATGCAGCAGAACCTGAGATTGGCCCTGTACATGATGGAGAGGGATATCATGATGGCCGGATACAAGGTGCCTGGCCAGGATGTGACTGTTGGCATAACAGGCGCCACTGCCACCTCGATAACGATTTCATATATGGATCCGCTGAGGTTGCTCGACGATGTGGACAACGATTTGGATGGGGCTGTCGACGAGATGCCTGTCCCAACTTTAGGCGAGCTTGGCGAAAAGGACGGCCAGGACAACGATTGTGACGGTGAAGTTGATGAAATCAACGAGGTTGTGACCGTAACCTACAGGCTATACGATTCCCAGGGGGATGGGGATCTCGATCTTGGCAGGCAGGAAGGCTGTGGCGCAATTCAGCCGGTTTTGCTTAACGTGGATCAGCTTGAGTTTTTCTACCAGCCGTCTGCCGCATCACCGGGTTCTGTTGGCATATCGATCCTGGCAAGGTCCGAGACGCCTGCAAAGGGATACACCGACCAGCTTACCTATACCCCTCTTTCAGGCACAACGGTCTGGGGGCCGTACAACGATCACTTCAGGCGTCAGCTTGCCACCGTGACGGTCAAGTGCAGAAACCTTTAATGGAGGCAGTATATGAACCTGCAAAAACCATTTGCGAAAAACAGTCCGGGCTTCACGCTCATAGAGGTTTTAATGGCCGTGGCCGTTCTTGCCATAGGGATTCTTGCCGCTGCTTCCATGCAGACAAGCTCTGTTTCCAAGACCACGTCTCTTCGCAAGACTACCATGGCCGTGGAGTGCGCCTCTGATATAATAGAGCGGCTCTTTGAGCTGGACTTTAACAACCCGTATCTTTCGGCCGGGGCCCATACTCCGGGCGCGGGCATCGATTTTGACGGTGACGGAAATGACGACATGCCGGTGTCTCCACAGTACAACGCAGTCTTTCGCTCAATAGGGTGGACGGTAAACAACCAGTCATTGAGCGGCACAGGCGTTACTGATGCCCGTGTTATCACGGTTACGGTGACCTGGGGAAACGGAAGGTTTATCAGGATTGTAAGCGCAAGGACGCGTGAGGTTTGACAGGCTTGCAACAGGAGGCAATGGTGGAAAAGATGTTTTGTGAACTGCGGAACAAAAAAGGATCGGTGCTGGCCCTGGTGCTGATGGTGATGGTTACGATCATGATAATAGGTATCACCGCCATGCACGATACCGAGATAGAGAGCAGGATTTCGCGCAATTACGCGATTTACAAGGATAATTTTTACAGGGCCGACGCTGCCGCAAGGGAGGCTGTACAACTTCTTGAAAATGCGCCTAATCCCTCGGTTCAGCTTAAGCCGTCAAGCGGAGGTTGCCTGGTCTTTATACAGGATGTGGGGTTTGACGTCAAGAACAACGGCGGCGCAGTGGCGGTAAACAGCAGCCTTGTGCCAAACGCCCAGTACCTCGTGGTTTTCGAGGGTATAGCGCCTGAGAGCGAACTTGGAATGGAGGAGGAGACACACCTGTATGCATACACCGCTTATGGGGCGGGTTCTTACAGTCTTGGCTCGGATAACAGCACGAGTATTGTCCAGATCGGTTACAGGCGGCGCTATTGATAAGTGGCAAACCCGTGCATGCGAAGGAGACATGTACGGATAAACAAAAGGGGGTGCATCATGAAGGGTAAAAGAAACATATATTACGGCGGCAGGGGAAAGATCCGGGGGCGTGTTTTTTCCGGCACTTCCCTTAAAACCTGTGCCTGGCTTTTTGCCGTGCTTCTTGTTGTCGCGCTTTTCTGCTCGACAGCCGCATTTGCCGAGCTTGGCTATTGGGGAGATGCTCCGGACGACCAGTCCCAGGCCTGGGGCCCGAAAGACCTTCCTTTCTCAGGGAACGGCCGGTACGACGGGGATGAGGATTTTGACTACGACTGGATAAAGTTTGATCTTTCCACGACCTCGGTTGTCACCTTTAAGCTTACAAAAAAGAGAAAAACATCTTACATAAAGGTAGACGGCGTGTTTGACTGGCAGAAAGCCACAACCACCCAGACATACACGCTTGATCCAGGCACCTACTACGTCTGCGTGAGGGCCAAAAAGAGCAAAAGTAAAAGAACCAAATACAGCCTTTCGATAACAGCATCTCCCACAACCGCCTGCTACCTGGATTCGGACGGCGACGGGTATGGCGATCCGTCTGATGTTATTTACGGCTCAACCTGTCCTTCAGGCAGGGTGGAGAACGCCGACGACTGCGACGATTCAGACCCGGCAAAATGGTCAGGCGCAACCGATATATGCGATAGCATAGACAACGACTGTGACGGCACCATTGACGAGGACTGCTCCAGCAAAACATACTACAAGGATGCCGATGGCGACGGGTACGGGAATCCCTCCATATCCGCTTCAGGCCCGCCTGCCCCGACCGGTTTTGTTGGCAACAACCAGGACTGCGACGATGGCAACGCGGCTGTTCATCCAGGGGCCACCGAGGTGTGCAACGGAATAGATGACAACTGCGACGGCAACATAGATGATCTTACAGCGTGGTATTACCCGGACGATGACGGCGACGGTTACGGCTCGTCGGCAGGTGTCCAGCTTTCGGCGTGTGATGCTCACCCGGGATATGTAACCAACAGCCAGGACTGTGATGACGGCAACGCATCCGTTCATCCGGGCGCATCAGAGGTGTGCAATGGAATGGATGACGACTGCGACGGCTCGGTTGACGAGGGCCTTGCGACACAGACCTATTACTACGACTATGACGGCGACGGGTGGGGGATATCGTCAAGCACAAAGACAGGTTGCGCGCCTCCTGCCGGGTATGTTGCGCCGCGCGACGCCGATGGCGACGGGACCTACGATTTTGACTGCAACGACAACGACGCCTCAATACATCCCGGTGCGTTCGACTCGTGTGACACACCGATAGACGAAAACTGTTCCGGGGATAACTCCGACTGCTCTGAGGAGCCTGCGGGCTGCGCAAACCTTGCAAACTACCCGCTTGAAACAAACGTTGTGTCGGCCCCTCCGCTTATCGAGTTTCTTTTTGACGATTCAGGCAGTATGAAATGGGAGGTGATGTTCAGCGGCAACTACAACGGCCTGTTTAATTATTACTACACTCATTGGGGGCATCTCCGTTCGGACCAGATTTATTACGTGTTTGAAACAGGATCCTCCACGGACAGGGATTTCTATCCCACACAGTGCTACCAGGACAACGGGCTCTACTACAACCCCGACATAAACTACGTCCCGTGGCCGGGCCATGCCGATGCCGACCCGGATAACCCGAAACTCTCACCGACAAGCAGCACAACGGTTGACATGGACGGCAACTTTTTGGACGGCATCATAAACGCCCATTACTATATCGAGTACGGGGGCAATGTTTATCTTGTCGAGCTTCGCTCCTCAGGCGTGAAGTACTACACCGTGGATTACGAGACCGGGACCACCTATTGGGGCAGGATCAACAACGTCACAGAGACATCCTCTCCCCCGGCCTCTATTCAGATAACAAGAACGCTTGCCGATGAGCGGCAGAACTTTGCCAACTGGCTCCAGTATTACCGCACCCGCCAGAACACGGCAAAGGCAGCCGTGCTGCAGGTGATAAACGGCCTTAGCGGGGTCAAGGTGGGACTCCATACCATAAACCACAACAACAACATAGACATAGCTCATGTAGGCATGCTTTCGGTTGACAGCAGCAAGTCCACCCTCCTTAACTTTGTTGAGGATATCGGGGCTAACGGCGGTACCCCGCTTCGGTCCGGGTTGAAGAATGTGGGCGACTTTTTTGAGGGAAACTACGGCTCTGTTGACTCTCCATACGCCTCGGCAGCCGATGGCGGCGAGTGCCAGCAGGCGTTTTGTATCGTGATGACTGACGGATACTATAACGGTTCACTGTCTTCAGGCGTAGGCAACGCGGATGGCGACAACAACACAGACTTTGACGGCCCGCCCTTTGCGGATGGCAACAGCAACACTTTGGCCGATATTGCCATGTATTTTTACGAGCGGGACCTGAGAACTGACCTGGCCGATCATGTGCCTGAAAACGATTATGATTCTGCGACTCACCAGCACATGGTGACATATTCGCTTTCCCTCGGAGTCATAGGAACGATCGATCCTGATAATTACCCGGATTGTCCCAGCGGGACATGTCCGACCTGGACCACTCCATCCTCGGATGCTCCCGAGAACATAGACGATCTTTACCATGCAGCCATAAATGGAAGGGGCCGTTTTGTTCCTACCTCCAACCCTGTTCAGCTGGTGCAGACACTGAATGACTATATTGCGGATATAACCGCAAGAAGAGGGTCTGCGGCGTCGGTTGCGGTGAGTACACAGTCGCTCAAGGAGAACACCATGCTGTTCCAGGGCTCCTATGATTCAGCCGGGTGGAAGGGCGATCTGCGGGCGTATTCCATAGACTATCTTACCGGTGAAGTCGATCAGAATTATGTCTGGTCTGCTGCGCATATCCTTGATTCACTCACCAATTCACAGGTGCTTTCAAGAAACATATTCACCTACAACGGCTCTTCAGGCGTGGCTTTTGCATACGCAAATCTCACGTCAGACCAGCTTGATCAGCTTGGCGCAAACGAGGCCGAGCAGAGGGACATAATAGATTTTATCAAGGGCGACAGGTCAAACGAGAAGAGTAACGGCGGTTCCTACCGGTCAAGGGGCAGCAGGCTGGGCGATATCGTTCATTCGGCCCCGGTCCACGTTGACAATACGATCTACGTGGGAGCCAACGACGGTATGCTCCATGCCTTTAACGCGTCAACCGGTGAGGAGCAGTTCGCGTACATACCGAGTTTCATGTACAGTTACAGGAAGCTTTACGGTCTTGCAAACCCCAACTACACCCACAAGTATTACGTGGATGCCACGCCGTTTGTAAGGGATGGAAAGCTTGTTTGCGGGCTTGGCAAGGGCGGCAAGGGCTACTTTGCATTGGATGTTTCAGACCCGGCCAATTTTGATGCAAGTGACGTGCTGTGGGAGTTTCCTGAGACAACTGACGACGATCTTGGCTACACCTTTTCAAAGGCTGTTTTTGTGAATTCGGGATGCTGTGGAAAGATAGTTATCTTCGGCAACGGCTACAGCAGCAAAAACCAGGAGGCTGTACTCTACGTTATCGACGTGGATGACGCCGATTTTTCCTACAGCTCAAGTGACGTTGTCAAGATACACACCGGGGTGGGCAGCGTTTCCTCGGGTGTCTGCAACGGGTTGTCAACCCCGACGATTATAGACACCGATTCTGATGGGAACGTGGACCTTGTCTATGCAGGCGATCTCCAGGGCAACCTCTGGAAGTTTGACCTGTCCGGCGCAAAGTCGGACTGGAAGGTAGCCCTTACCGACAGTGGCGGAAACCCGGCCCCGCTTTTCTGCGCAAAAGACGAATCCGGCAAGGCGCAGCCTATAACAACCAAGCCGTCTGTTGCAGCGAATTGTGTAGGGAGTGGATATATCGTGGCTTTCGGTACTGGCAGTTTTATCTCAACTGGCGATTTTACAGACACCTCGCCACAGGCTTTCTACGGGGTCTGGGACTGGGCAAATGCGTGGAAGCAGGTTGGAATACTGGCGATATCACAGCTACATTACGGCTATCTTATGCCGCCAAGCGGAGGGGTGAGACTGCTCTCTGCGATCGAGGCAAACCCGATGTTCGACTCCCCCGAGGCGCACCTTACAATGTTGAAACAGGAAGTGGACGTTGTTTCAGGCGGATACAGGTCCACCACCGACAATCCTATAGACTGGTTTTCACCCTACAAGTGGCTGAAAGCCAAGAAAGCCGGAACGCCTTATACCAAAGGATTGGATGTTGGATGGTATTTTGAGTTTCCGGCGGGAAGCAAGGAGCGGGTCATATCGGATCCCCAGATCCGTGGCTCTGAAAACTTTACACGCGTGATCTTCATGTCCATGACTCCTTCCGACAGCATGTGTAGTGCTGGTGGTGGAACTTCCATATTTAACGTGCTTGACCTGTGCAGCGGAGGAGTGCCGGAGGATCAATACTGGTCAACCGATGACCCGCCGACCATTGACGATGTTACCGGAAAGGAACTTGGCGATATCTATTACAAACCGCCTATTCTTTCTCCGCCTGACGATTCCGGCTATACCGGACCGGGTGACCAGGATATCGCCTATCCTGACCCGGGTGAGGATCCCATCTACATAGAGAGTGAAACCATCGGAAAGGCGTTCTGGATGTTTGTAAAGTAGCACACAATATGCGGCAAGGCCCCCGCGGGCAGTGGGGGCCTTTGTCTCTTAAAATTAAAAGGAGGCTGTTATGGAAAGGAAGGTTGCCATACGGATTTTTATGACGCTTGTTGTCTGTCTTCTTGTGCCGGTTATACTGTATGCCGGAAAGCCGGCTGCAAAGGGCGCAAACGATATCACGGCAGATGATGTCCGCAAGATAGTGTCGGAGCAGATGGGAAGGTCAGGCAAGATTCTCCATATAGACAAGCGGGGTGTTAACATAGATGATGCGACGTTTTTTTTCACAAAGGACACCCGCTGCTATTCTGCTTCAGGCAAACCATTGTCTGTAAAGGATTTTAAGCAGGGAAACGTGGTGCGTTACCTGCTGGACAGTCCTTCCACCATGGGTATAATGGTAAAATTGCGATAGGAACCTGATTTCGGCAATCCGGCCAGGACCGGTTATTACCATTTTGGGTGAAAGGTTTTTGCAGTGCGGGTCATCCTTGTGCAGCCTGAGTGACCTTGCTGTCTGTGCATAAAAAAGGGCTGTCCGGAACCCGCGCCTGTGTGCCGGGTATATGTCAGTTTAGCATGCCATTTCAGGCAAAAATGGTCTCATGTTCCTTTATTTTTGTTTTGGAAGATTGTTGTCCAAAATAAATCCCCAAAATGCCCTTTTTGATTGATAACCACTTGAATTTATTACTACCGGGTCTAAAATCAAAAAGGTCACCATTATCAATTATGCTGTCAAAAAATAAGGTCAAGACAGAACAGTCCCATTTAAAATGCCTGGCAATCTGCATTTATTGTTCTTTTCTTTTGCTTGTCCAAAAGAAAAGAACCAAAAGAAAAAGACACCCGGCAGCTTGGCCTGCGGCTTCCCTCACAAAATTGCGGTCCGGGGCGTTGCCGGAAACTCGCTTCGCTCAGACAGTCCGGCAACGTTTCTCCCCGGCCCTGCAATTTTGCTCGGCTGCGCTGCATGGGATAAAAAACCACACTGGCACAACAATGAAAACCGGCTGGTGGAGATATGGAATGGAAAAGTTACCTTTGGTTCTTTGATGGCTTCATATTACCATGCTTTTTTTGGCGCAAAGGCCGGGGCAAATGGCCTTTGCGGGTTTTCCGCCATTATCGATATGCTGTCAAAAAACGATTTTTGGACACTGTATGGTTTTGGAAAGAGCTTTTGCTGCCATATCGAACAGCAGGGGCGTATAGAACCGGGCGTTTGATATTATTCCTGCCGCTATCCCCTTTTTTTAATGTTGCAAGCAGCTGCCGCCAAACCCGGCATGGGATACACCGGGTTTGCCCTTATTTCAAAAGCTAACGCTGCTTCCCGCGCAAGCCAAGGTTCAGGATTTCCTGCCACAGTCTGTCTATATGAATTATTGTTTACCGGTTTTGACCTTCGGCAAGCGCTTCCAGCCGCCTTGCCGTGTCGCGGTAGCCCGGCGCAATAATTTGCAGTTTTTTGTAAAATTCAACAGCCTTGTAGTTTATATGGCTTCTTTCATAAGTCCGCCCCATAAGGTAGAGGAGTTCAGGCCGGTCCGGCATTTTTGCCATTGCCCTTTCCAGAAGGGTAATGGCCTTGTCGTAGTTTTTTTGACCGATGTAGAGCCATGCAAGAGCGGTATAGGGGCCGGGGCCGGGATCGGGCTCATGAGATGCAGCCTCAACAGCCTTTAAAAGGATCTTCTCGCGCATGAAGTCATATCCGGTATTTCGTACATACGAGGCAAACTTTGCAAGAACGGCGGAGTCGCCGGGCAGGATCGAGTACATTTCCGCTGGTGTAATGCCGGCGTAGCGCATTAACCCGAAAAAGATATCTGCATACGATGGTGCTGCTGACAGCCCGTCGCGGACAACTGAAAGGGCCTCCTTTTTTCTGCCTGTTTTAAACAGGAAATCGGCAAAGTATCCATAAGCGCCCGGCCGTGTTGGATACATTTTTATGCCTGCCGCCATAAGGGCGTCAGCCCGTTTGACGTTGCGGGTGGCCTGGAAAACTGCATTTCCGGCCTTCTGGAGTGTTTCAGACCTGGTTGGCGACAAAAACAGGGCCTTGCCATAGGCATCCGCTGCTTTTTGCACTTTGCCGGATAAAAGCGCCGTGTCTCCGGCCAATTCCCTGTAGTCGGGGTTCAATGGTGAAAGTGCGGCCGCTCGCATTGCGCTTCGGAATGTTTCTTCAGATGCGGCCGGAGGGGTTTGCGCATCTGTACGGGCCTTGAGCAGGGGATCGGCATAAAGGGAGGCCGCCCACTGCCCCATGCTCAGGCCAAGGCACGGGAGCCATAACAATAGCCACAGCGCCAGGCCAAGCTTCGTACCGTTTGGCCCTACGGTTTCAAGATAGGTCCGTGGCGGGATGTAGCGGTTAAAGCGGGTATTGGCCGTTGCCACTGCAAGACCGCAGAGAAAGGCAAGGTAGAGGGCGTTTGCCGGTATGTGCAGGTTAAAATCGATAAGGCTGTGACAGAGGATCGCGGTTATGCCTGCAACAGCCCCCAGGCAGACAACTACGGCCTGCTTGTCCCGTCTCTTTTTAAGGGTATTTGCCATGTTTTTAAAAAAACATATAAAAAAGGCGGCAAACAGCAGAACCCCGATCGCTCCGCCTTCCACCAGCAGTTCAATGTAGTCGTTGTGGGCATGGTCCAGAATCCGCATAAAAAACACCTGCTGGTATGCGGGTATTATATCGCCGAAGGCTCCAAAACCGGCTCCTGTCAGCGGGAAGTCAGATGCCGCCCTCAGGCTGTCCTGCCAGAATCTTGGCCTTCCATAGGCAGCCAGAAGATTTTTCGGAAGTTCGCCAAACCGGGCATCCAGCCTTTCCCACCCAAACCACGTGACAGCCATGAGCAGGGCACACAGAAACAGCCATGCGCTGGTTTTCCGGCTGACACGTCTTTTTGAAAGGCTGCCGCCTGGAAGTGCCGGTATAAGGAAAAACGTTTCAAGCAGAATACAGAGGATTCCGCCCCTGGAAAGGCTGAAAAAAACCGACAGAACCATTATCACCGCTCCTGTAAACAGAAGCATGAACAGCGGTGTTTCCTCCTCCTGGAACAGGCCGAGCACCTTTTCCCGCATGGTGCCAAACTGCCTGGGCGGACGATAGACAAACACGAGGGCCAGCACGGGCCCGAATATCATCTCCATCAGGCCTGCATAGTGGTTGTGACAGACATATGAGCCGAACACCATGGCATTGTCAGGCACCCAGCGGAACCACAGCGCCCGGTCCTCGGTTAAAATATACTGCAGGATGGAAGACAGGGCAAAAACCCCGCCGAACAGGGCCAGGAAAAGCAGCGTGCGCCTTAGCATGGTTCTGTCTGTCAGAAGCTGGATGGTGAGCCAGTAGACCCCGGCCCACACCAGCCACCTCACAAGCTCAAACATGGTGCCATGTATATCAAGGGTTATCGGCCATGGGTTGCCGGGAAAAAGGATGCCGGCCGTATGATGCCTGACAGTTGCTGTTGCCGGAGATATCAGGCCAAGAACCGTTTCAGGCAGCGGAATCATTTGAATCGCCACGTAGATGCCGATCAATGACAGGGGCATTATGCAGGGAACCCTGCGAAGTGGCTGCCCATGCTTCAGGCAGTGGGTAAGGTAGAGGCATATTGACAGGCCGCACAGCAGCACCATTATGAAAAAGGCCCAGGGTTCAACGCTGCCGAAGGCAAGCGGGCTGAACGCAAGAAGGAACAGAAACAGTATGCGGCTTGCAGGAAGCATGGTTTATACAGTATCTGTGAGGCCGATATATTGCAACGGGTTATCCAATACCAGCTTTTTTGCCCGGATGTTTTTAACGGTCCTGATCGCTGAAAGCGCCGGAGACAGCAGGGGCGGCCGGGTACTGTCGTTATGGGCGTCTGTTGCAATGAATGTGGCGGCCCCCTTTTTAACGAGATACCTCGCACATGCTCTTGCCGGTTCTCCCATCCGGCCGATCAGACTGTCGGCGGTTATCTGGGCCATGACTCCCGGCCCCAGCAGCGTTACAAGACGTTCCACGTTCCTGTTTACGCTCATATTGCGTTCAGGATGCGCGATAATAACGGTGTACCCTTCCGATTTTATAAGCCGGAAGAGCCTGGCTGCCTGTGATGGAATGCAGTGTACCGGCAATTCCACCAGAAGATTTTTTGAGCCTGCAAGGCCGATCCGGCAGCTTCTGTTATCCAGCATTGAAAAGGGTATCTCCGCGCCGGCATGGATACGGACGCCAATGTTGTTTGCCGCCAGCTCCCGGTTCAGCAGAGCGACGCGGCTGTTTATCTCTTCAACTGTCAGGTGCGGATCGGTGATGTGAGGCGTGGCTATTATGTCGGTTATGCCGTCTTTTTCGGCAATACGCGCCATTGCAACAGACTGCTCCATCTCCTTTGCGCCGTCGTCTACGCCGGGAAGTATATGGTTGTGTATGTCGATCATCTGTCAAGCTGGAACCTGTGCCAAATCGTTTTGAGCGGTGGCGGCAGGCCAAACGGTTACCATGGGCAAAGTATTATGGGCAAAGGGTTAAGAATAGTACTCCGTATACCGATGGTAAGACCCATAGTAGTAATATCCTTCCCTTTCCAGGTCGATAGCGTTAACCACCTGGCCCAAAAGCTTGTTCCCGGCCTCCCCAAGGCGTTTGGCCTCCCTTTTCACATCTTCGTAACGGGTCTTTTTTGACCTGGTTACAACAATGGTTCTGTCTGTGCACAGTGTCAGGGCCAGGGCGTCTGACAGGTTGGCAAGCGGAGGGGTGTCGATAATTATGACGTCGTAAGTCTTGCCAAGGCTGTTTATTATCTCCTTTGCCCGGGAGGATGACAGCAGGTCCGACGGGTTTGGCGGCTTTTCTCCGCACGGCAGGAGGTCAAGGCCTGCCGTGCCGGTTTCACGGATGGCGTCCGCGGGCTCGCACTGCCCGGTCAGAAGCTCTGAGAACCCGGGCTTGCTGTCGGTGTCGAAAATATTATGCAAAGAGGGTTTTCTCATGTCGCTGTCTATCAGCAGAACCCTGCGTTCTGCCTGTGCTATTGCAGCGCCAAGGTTTATGGATGTTACGGTTTTGCCTTCGCCCGGATAGATGCTGGTTACTACAATAGAGCCGGGATAGCCGGATGGCGTTGAAAGAGACAGTGCCGTTCGGGCTGCTTTGTATGCTTCCGCCTCCGGTGAAGCAGGGTGGTCAATGACAACGGTGTGGGGGTCCTTTTCCTCGCTGTCGATAAGCGGAATAGCCGCTATGGCAGGAACACCCGTCTTTTCCTCGGCATCCTCGGCCGTGGAGATGGTGTTGTCCAGGTATTCGAGGAAAAAGGCGCTGCCCACACCGCCCATGCAGCCAAGCACCATGGCAAGAAGCAGGTTCCTGGGCAGGTTCTGGTTGGATGGCTGCTCGGGCAGCTTGGCTTCCCCCACCACGTAAACATCAACATCCCTGAACTGCCTGGTTAGCGTCTGTTCCTTTATACGCGCCACAAGTGCGTTGTAAAGTTCCTTCTTGGTGTCGATTTCCCGCTTTAATATGTTGTATTGGATCGATTTTTCATTAAGCCTTGCAGCCTCGGCCTTTGTGTTTTCAAGCTGCTGCTTCAGGTTTTTATAGTTTGCAACGGCAAGCTGAAAGTCGTTTTTTATCCGCTGTACTATTGTTTGTATCTCGGCGGCTTTTTTTGCGTTAAGCTCGTTTAACGTGTTTTGGGCCTGTATGCGGACAGGGTGTTTCGGGCCGTATTTCTGGCTTAACGTCATGATTTTCTGTTCCGCCTCCCGTATCTGGCTGCGTATGGCCTGCAGCGATCCTTCACTGGCTATGGCGGGTATCGTTTCCAGCTCATCCTTTGGAATGCGGTTAATCTGGTCAATTACCGATTCAAGCTCTTCCATTTTTGTCTCTGCCTTTGTCAGTTCAGAGCTTATCTGCGAGAGCTTTTCGGGAATGATGGCTATGCGGTTCTCGATCGTTACTATATCCTGTGCGGTCAGGTAGTCCTGCAGTGAATGTTCCGACTTTTCAAGTTTTTTTCTTTCTGATGCCGCCTTTTTTTTCATCCAGTCGATGGTGTATTCACTGTTTTTCATTTTCATTTCAAGCAGCTGTTCTATGTAAGCCCTTGGGATGGTGTTGCAGACCAACGTGGAGAAAGCCGGGTTTTCAGACGTGTAGGACACCTCTAATATCTGGCTGTCGCGTATATGTTCCACCTCGAGCCCTTCGAGCATACCTTTTGCCAGCCTTTCAGCAGGCGACATCGGCCTTGGCCCCTGTGCGTCCTGTGACAAAACGGGATGCTCCGGTATCGCAAACAGCCCCTTTAAAAACCCGACGATGGAAAATCCCCTGTTTTTTTCCGGAAAGTAGTGGGGATATGTCTCCACCAGGTTGAGCATCGCCACCACCTTTTCCATAACGCTCTGGCTGGAGAGTATCTGGATCTGGGAGTTTATGAATTCAGGGTCCTGCCGTATGTATCTGTATATGTTGTTCAACGGGTCTTCGTTTTTCTGCTCTACCTTCAGCCGCAAGGTTGCGGTGTACAGGGGGGTCGAGACCAGTGTGCCGATCAAAACAACTACGAGGGTGGTGAGAAAGAAAACAGCGACTATCTGTTTTCGTTTTGATATAACCCTGAGGTAATCGCGAAGGTGAATCTCTGTCTCTTCGTTTTGCATGTTTTTATCTGTCCTGTCCGGGTTTGTATGGCCTGCGCGCGGGGTTAGAAGAAACTTTCAGGCACCACTATCACGTCGTCCGGCTTTACAAGGTCGTCCATCCTGACCCTGTCAAGCACGCGTTCCTTGCCGTTTTCCTTTCTTATTATCTGGACGCCGGTGGCCGAGGCCTTGTCTGTGAATCCCCTGGCATTCGTGATGGCCTTTATCACGGTAAGGCCCTTTTCGTAGGGATATGCGCCAGGGTATTTTACCTCGCCGGTGACATATATTTTCTCCATCTTTGTTATAAATATGCTGTCCCCGTTGTGTATAAGCACGTTCTGGTCGGTTGTGCCTTCTTCCACGAGTTTTTTCAGGTCAATCTTGATAACATCCCCGTCAGTTTCCCTGCTGTGGGCGGTCCCCATGCGGGTGATGTAGGCATACTGGCCTGCGTCCTCGGTCAGGCCTCCCGCCGTTGATATCAGCTCAAGCAGCGTGGTGCGGCCCTTCAGCTCATAAAGGCCGGGCGAATTGACCTGGCCGAGAATCGTGGCCTTGCGGTTCCGGTATTCCTTTACAATGATGCTTACCTGCGGGTTTATTATGTAGCCGTCGGCCAGTTTTTTCTCCAGGGCTTCTGAAAGACCCGAGACAGTCATTCCTTCCACCCTTAATTCGCCGATCAGGGGAAACCGTATCGTGCCGTTGTCGTCCACCTGGGATTCCGTGGTAAGGTCAGGATGCTCATACACGTTGATTGCCAGGACATCCCCCGGACCGATGATATATTCCTGTGGGACTCCGGTGCCTGCGAACGCCAGAAGAAGGATTGCCGCAAAAACAAACCGGTGTTTTAAAAAATATGCAGGCTGGTACAGCTTCATATCTTACTGTCTCCCGTCTCTTTTATTGCATCGTAAACTTTGAATTATCCTGATAGCTGCCTGCAAAGTCAAGTAAATAAAGGGCGGGCTGTTTGTAATACAGGCGCAACCGCAACTTGTTTTGGGAGGCAATGGGAGTTTGTGCA
>MZGQ01000126.1 GCA_002085115.1 Desulfococcus sp. 4484_241 | reverse complement strand
TTGAAGCAACGGCGTTTCCCGGAGCTTGCCAGAGCAGAAGAAACTTTCCGGGAAAGTTTAAAGGAGCTTAAACTTGGATCACATCTACACCTGACCCCCCCTCCTTATTTTGAAGGGGATACATATAGCCTGCGAATGACATTTAAGAGTCTGGAGGATTTTAACCGCTGTCGGCGGAGCCTGGCGGCCATCTCTAAAAAGGCAGCCTTTAGAAAAATACTGACGAACCGCGCCCACACCTTTTTCAGTTGTATGATTTCCAGTCTTTACATCGATAAGGCAGTTTGCGAATATCCGATTGTAGCAATTCTAAAGGAGCGTCTTCAACATGCTTCCATCAGTGAGGTTGAGGACTCAACTGCATTGTATCGAGCGCTATCTGCACATGCCGACCCGATCGGGCAGGGGAAGCGCATCCTTTTTCTCACACGCAACCGGGGACGTTTTATAAGAAAATGCCCCGGGACAAGATCTTATATTTGCTGCGGCTACCAGATACTTCATATCGGCACATACTGCACGATGGACTGTTCTTACTGCATCTTGCAGGCCTACTTTCACCCACCGGTGCTACAGTATTTCGTGAATCAAGAAGCTCTTTTTGCAGAACTGGATAGTCTTTTTGCCTGCAACAAACCTCCATTTCGCCGTCTTGGTACGGGAGAATTCACAGATAGCCTTATATGGGAACCCTGGACCGGGCTTTCTAAGATGTTAGTGCCATACTTTGGCCGGCAGGATCGCATTGTGCTGGAGCTCAAGACCAAGACATGCTCGGTAGAAAACCTGAAAGGTTTACCCCACAATAAAAAAACGATTGTGGCCTGGTCTCTCAACCCGCCTGCGGTAATCCGCAGCGAAGAACGCCATACAGCGAGCCTGGAAGCCCGCCTTCAGGCTGCAAGCCGGTGTGAAGCGTGGGGCTATCCGCTGGCTTTCCATTTTGATCCTTTGATTTTGTATGACGGCTGGGAGCAAGATTACAAGAAATTGATCGAGCAGCTCTTCGCTACTGTATCAGCCCACAATATCGTCTGGATCAGTCTCGGTTCTTTTCGGTTTATGCCGGGCTTAAAGCCGGTTATTCAGAAGCGATTTCCGCAATCCGGGATTCTCTATGGCGAGTTTGTCCCGGGGCTCGACGGCAAACTACGATATTTTAAACCTCTGCGTATCGAGCTTTACCGGAAGGTGGCGACATGGATCAGGGAATTTGCCCCCGACGTATTGATCTATTTTTGCATGGAGGATGAGAAAGTGTGGAAAAAAGTGCTTGGATTTGTTCCCGCAGAACGGGGCGGATTACCGCGAATGCTCGATACAAGTGCACTAAAGCATTGCGGGCTGCAAAACATGGAGTAGTCAATGATGAGCGGGAGATGATCAGGTTTGCCGCCTTATTCCTTCTTGGCCTGCTCCACAATCTTTTGGATAATGTTAGCGGGTACTTCTGCGTATCGATCAAACTCGAATGTAAATGAACCCCGGCCGCCTGTTATGGAAGTCAAATCCGGTGCATAATTCAATATCTCGGCCATTGGTACCTGAGCACGAATAACCTGTTTCTTACCCTTGGCTTCCATGCCTAAGACCTTGCCACGCCTGGCGTTTAAGTCTCCAATCACATCCCCCATGTTCTCTTCTGGCACCGTAACGGTAAGGTTGACAATCGGCTCAAGAAGAGTGGGCTTGGCCTCCTGTACCCCTTTTTTGAAACACATAGATGCCGCAATCTTGAAGGCCATCTCGGAAGAATCGACCTCGTGTGACTTTCCGTCATAGAAGCGAACACGTACATCCACGACAGGGTAACCGGCAAGGACTCCAGATTGCATTGCTTCTGCTATTCCTTTTTCCACCGCGGGGACGAAGTTGCGCGGGACGTTCATGCCTACAAGGGCATTTTCGAATTCAAAGCCCTTACCTTCCGGCAGCGGCGAGATGTCAAAATGTACTTCGGCAAATTGGCCTCGACCCCCTGTTTGTTTCTTGTGACGATAAACTACACCCTTAACCGCCCGCTTGATAGTTTCCCTGTATGGGATTTTGGGGGTTCTCAGATTTACCTCTACGCCGAACTTACGCTTGAGCTTTTCACACATAGTTTCGATATGGATCTGGCCCATTCCCGAGATAACGAACTCCCTGGTTTGGGGATCCCTATCCAGCTTTAAGCTCGGATCTTCTTCCAGCATCCTGGAAATTGAACTGAAAAGCTTATCTTCATCACCTTTGGACTTTGGCTCTACGGCATACGACACCAGGGTAGGTAATGGCTGAACTGTTTCAAAGCAAATTTTCCTGGCTTCATCACACAGCGTGTCTCCTGTGGCAGTCTCTTTCAGCTTGGCGATCCCGACAATGTCACCAGGCCCTGCATGGGTAATAGGCTTCTGCTCTTTGCCCTCAATGCTCAAAAGTTGTCCGTATCGTTCCTTGACTTCGGGACAAAGACGCGTGTTAGTGTGCCTTTGCGAACTCCGCTCACAATTTCTTCGTCGGTGAGGGCTTCTCCCTCCAGGTATTTTTCAAGCAGGGCATCCTCGGCTTCGGCAACATTTTCCACTAATGCCTCGCGCTCAGCGGCAACCTGATCTTGTAGTTCGGCAGGGATATCCCCAATGCTTGCCTTTCCATCCTTGTCATAGAAATATGCCTTCTGAGTAATCAGGTCGACAACACCTTTGAAGCTTTCTTCAGAACCTATCGGAATCTGGAGAATCAACGGCTTCAGATTGAGTGTTTGCCCAATATCCTGTACCGTACCGGAAAAATCGGCCCGTTCTCTGTCCATTTTGTTGATAAAAATCAGCCTCGGCCTAATGCGCCGTCGAACTTCTTCTGGCTCAAAATCCATGACGCTGTTTCCATCATCCACTCGACCAAGACGCGTCGTTGTGCCACCGGTAAACAGTAATCCCTCTGCAAGGGAGGTCTTCCCCGAACCGCCATGTCCAACAAGAGCAAGATTTCTCAATGCTTTCAATGAGTTATCCATAAGCATCCATCTCCAATCTTATGTTTTTTTGTTAACTACCCAGATTGTTTAGGTTCCGGGGGTTGTTACCTTTAACAGCTTACGGCTGATTTTACCAGTTTAACCGCCAACCGTGAACCTTGAACCCTCGAACCTGTTTTGTCATTGCTGTGTTACTCGGAAAACCTCTTCTATGGTTGTAATTCCGTCCAGTACCTTTTGTGCCCCGTCCTCGCGGAGCGTGATCATTTTTTGATTGACAGCTTCACGTTTTATGGAGTTGGAATCCGAGGTCTTCAGGATGAGGTTCTTAATGGCCTCATCTAAGACCATGAACTCAAAGATTCCTGTTCTACCCTTATAGCCTGTATGAAGGCAGGCGGGACACCCCTTACCCCTGTATATCTTTTTGCCGCCAAGTCTTTCAGGCGATATGCCAATACTCCGAAGCGATTCTTCATCAGGCGTGTATGCTGTCTTGCACTGATCGCAAACGACGCGCACCAACCGTTGCGCCAAGATGGCAATGACCGAAGAGCTTACGAGAAACGGTTCAATTCCCATGTCGATCAGACGTGTCACAGCGCTGGCTGCATCGTTTGTGTGAAGGGTTGAAAAGACCAGGTGGCCGGTCAGGGCGGACTGAATGGCAATTTCCGCCGTTTCCAGGTCACGGATTTCGCCTATGAGGATGACATCTGGGTCCTGACGCACAATGGAGCGAAGTCCCCTCGCAAAGGTGAGGTCGATCTTGGGGTTGACCTGAATCTGGGCTACGCCATCCATCTGGTATTCAACTGGGTCTTCTATGGTGATAATGTTGATTTCCGGGTTGTTAATCGTACTGAGGGCAGCGTAAAGGGTGGTCGTTTTACCGCTACCGGTAGGCCCCGTGACCAGGATGATACCGTGTGCGGAGTGGATCATTCTGTCAAATGCCTTCAGCCTGTCCGGGGGCATACCAAGGTCAGAAAGCTTGAGCAATACACTTGACTTGTCAAGCAGTCGCATGACCACACGCTCTCCAAAAGTGGTCGGAATGGTGGAAACCCGTATGTCGATATTCTTATCGGCGATTTTTATCTCGATGCGGCCATCCTGGGGGAGCCTTTTTTCGGCGATATTCATTTTGGCCATGATCTTTATTCTGGAAACAAGCGTTGAGTGAATGTGTCTTGGTGGTGTGTGCATGTCATACAGAATCCCGTCAATACGATAACGAATCTTCAGCTTGTTTTGGTACGGCTCAATATGAATATCGCTGGCCCGGGACTTTACGGCCTGTGAGAACATGAGGTTGACCAACTTGATGATAGGGGCATCACTTGTATCATCTAAAAGGTCGCCGGTTTCTTCTATTTCTGAAAGGATTGCACTGCTTTCATCTTCGTGCATATCCTGTATGACCTGCTCTGCAGAGTCCTGGCTCATGTTGTAGGCAAAATTGATGGTCGAAACGATTGCCGAATGCGTAGCAAGCACTATTCGCATGCCGTTGCAGCCCAGGATCAGGCGGAGGTCATCGAGCGCTTGAAACTGAAGGGGGTCGTTTACGGCAATGCAGGCCGAAGTAGGGGTGGCGTGCGGAACCATCTTGTATTTTTTGAGAAACTGGATGTTCACTTTTTCGGTAAAATCGGTGTTCATATCTTCGGTGGAAAGGGTAGGCTGAAACGGCAAATCAAACTGGACTCCAAGCGCTTTCAACACATCCGATTCCGAGACGGCTTTCTGCTGACCGATTAGTTTCATAGCAATCTATATTCTGGTTCCGATGCTCTGCGTCGGAACCGCTTCCCCTATACTCTGGTTCCGATGCTCTGCCTCGGAACCGCCTTGCTCTGCATCATTTATTCTGGTTCCGATGCTCTGCGTCGGAACCGTTTCCACTAAGCGCTCTGCGCCTGGTTGCTTTCGCAACCGCCTTGCTGTGTAAGTAGAGCGCGGCGCGCCTGTCTAATGCCTGCCGTTCCCACGCGGAGCGTGTGAACGAGGATGTTAGGGGGTTGTTCTGGTTCCGATGCTCTGCGTCGGAACCGCCTCCACTAAGCG
>MZGQ01000079.1 GCA_002085115.1 Desulfococcus sp. 4484_241 | reverse complement strand
AACGGTTCTGATGACGACGGGCCATACATCAGGTACAACGTTAACGGTATAGAGATTGAGCAGCCGGCGTTCAAAAAACTGTCACAGGAGATCGATCTTAAAAAGTTCAAACTGGCCAGTATCGATCCGGTTACGATGAAACCGGGCCCGCCATTGGGGAAAAAGTATTACGAGGTGTGCACCAATTCCGCCCTGTATGAAAAGCTAAAGAAAAAATCATGACACCCGCTTCGCTGCCTGCCGTTCTTTTCCGCCAAACACACCGGCCGTGCCTGTTCTAAAGCATAAAGTATCCGGATGCCAGCCACCGCAGAACAAGGAAATATAAAACAGCGCATACGGCTAAAGAGAGACAGGGCCGCCACAAGAGCCGGTAGACAGGCTTTAACGAGGTACCGAAGTACTCGTTAGACATAAGCAGACACAGGTGAACCGGAGACATAAGGACACCTGCAAACCCGCAGGAAAGGGCAAGCGCTAAATAGAGAATCATGTAATGCGCTTCACCGTGGGCGTTTACGAGTGAAACCAAGATAGGGAAGGTGCTTCCGACAAACGCTATGGTTATGCCGGTAAGCAGCCCGATAACGAACGGAAGCACTATGCATATTCCTGCCAATGGGATACAGAGCCTCACGAGTTCGGAAGAGATCGAGTCGACCGCGCCGCTTTTTTCAAGCATTTCCTTGAACACCATTATCATGGCTACCATGTAAACCATTTTGAACACGTTGGAGCTTAAGATAAAGGTCCGGCGCTGATTCCATGAAATACCGTTCATCCTCCACACCATAATCAACCCGATGCACAGGGAGGCTGTCAGCCCGATCTCCTTTGCAACGACAAGGCCAGGGAACGTTACCGACAAGAGTGAGCCTGTAAGGACTCCTGCCGTTATTACAACCAGGATGGGGGATATCTCCCTTAAAAACGGGTAAGGTGATGTCTTGTCGGCCTGATCGCGGGATGTAGAGCGCAAACTGAAAGGTTTGACCGGGATCCAGCCTATACGCGCCACGACAAGAGTAAAGGGGAACATTACAGCCATGAAAACAGGGAGGTTTATATCCGCCAGCAGGGTTGCCAGCAGAATCCCGGGATACATGGGCCACCAGTATTCCCAGATGTGCCTGAACCAGTAGTTTATGTAGCTCAGAGTCGCACCGTCAAGGTCCGTTCTGTTGCCTATCTCTTTTACCATTGGAGCGGAAAACACCGCGCCTCCGGGCATTGGCAGAAGTCCTATGAGAGCGGGAAATATTGACAGGTTGAGCCGCGGGCTTTTTATGAGGCCCTGGAAGGTTGTGAGCAGTCGCCGCAGCTGCCCGCAGCTTTCCATGCTGTTACTGAATATAAGTATTAGGGCAATTATAACACAAAGAGCTGCTGTTTTAGGCCTGGACACCCCGGCTATCAGCGCCCCTGCGGTTTCTGACGGGGCAAGAGAAAAAAACAGCGCTACCAGCAGGCTCCCCGCCAGGAAAGAACTGGCAAGCGACACCTTTTTCCTTATCAGCAGCACCACTATGATGAATACCACCGCTATTTTTACCAAAGCTGGTACCATGGCCGGAAAAGATATGTCCGTGTACTGTGTTGGTTGTATGGAATTAACCTGAGGTGCTGCTTCTGCTTTTCTCAAGAAATTCGTGGTATGTTTGAGAGGGATCAAGCTCTCTGTTTTTTTCAAGGGATTCTATTTCGCTCAAGGCTTCACGTATTTCGCTTGTTTCGAACTCCTCAATATCCTTTATAACACGATAATCGCTGCGCAGCTGGCCCATGGGGAACCTGCCGGCTGTTTTTTTCAGGTAATTTAAAACCAGCGGTTTGATGGAGCGCCATGTTTCTTTCCTGTACTGGTTATCAAGCGGGACCAGTTTATCGGCAGCTTCGAGCTGCCTGGCATGAAAGCGTGCCATGTAATACCGTCTGACAACGCTCATCCAGGCCCCCATGGCAAGCGCGGCACAGCATCCACCGACAGAGTAAATTACAGGCGGTGATAGAACCGGAATGCCTTTTGCGGTGGCTATGATCGAAGCTCCCCCAGCCAGGATCGCTATTCCAATGCCTGTCAGTGTGAACCTGGTCATGGCCTTCCTTCGTTTTTTCCGATAGCTGATCAGGCTTTCAAGGAAGAGGGAGAGCCGTTCGCTGTGAGTTTCGAGAAAAGTGGCCAGGTGGTCAAGATGGCGACGCGGCGCCTGCATGACGGCGTCCCTTATCTCATCCCGCTGGTTATCAAGGAACTTCAGGTATTCAGCCGCTGCTTTCCCGCCATTGGAAATGGCTTTTTCCGCTGCCCGCCTTGAATAGGTGAGGCGGATGGGAGGGATATCCTTGCGGCCTGTTATCTGTGAAAGGTTCCAGCACAATGTGCCATATACGCGAAGCAGATCGTTAAGCGACGCACATTCGTCTATACGGTTCAGCACAAAAAGCACCCGGTCTTCAAACGTGTGAGCCGGAAGCGTATCCCTGAGGCTTATGTGGGCTTCCCGCACCGTTCCTGCCTTGTGGGGATCAAACAGGACCAGGACAAGGTCGGCTATATGGGCCAGGTCACCCACCACTTCCTGATAATTGTAGCCGCGGTCCCTCTCGGTTATGCTGTCGAGCATCCCCGGCGTATCTATAATGGCGAGGTTTTTCAAAAAAGGCGAATTTACCTTTTTCATGCAGAAATGGGCGGCAAACTGTTGCCCGTGCCGTTTCATGCCTTCAAACGGGAACTCACGGTTGGCAAGCAGATACTTGCCGTCTTTCTGTTCGGTGACCCTGACGGGTTTTTGGCCCAGGGCGGATTCATCGCAGGCAAGGACGGTGAAAGCGTCGTCAGTCGGGGCCTGGCCGGTTGCCTGTATGTCGGCGCCCAGAAAATCGTTGATAAGCGTAGATTTCCCGGATGAGTAGTTGCCGATTATGAGGACAAGCGGGCGCCATTTGATTTTCGACTCAAGCGGAGATTCGCTGTACCCATAGTTGACGGCCACAGGTGTCATCCTGCTTTCTACAAGCTCAAGCAGCTCGGCCTGAAGAGAACGTATATAGTTTTCCGTATACATTTAGTCCATCCGGTTGGAAAATTATCAAAGCTATCAGCTATCAAATGGCCTTTTAACTGTCAACACAATAAGCAGAATCAACATAAATGGGATTTCATTGTTGCCCACCCCAACGCCTTTTTATTGATAACCATTTGAATTTATTATCGCAAGCTCTAAAGTTAAAAAAACAGGTTGCCCTTATCCATGCTGTAAAAAGTCTGTTTTTGGACAATAGTGATGAGATTTATGAAAAAACGTTGCCATATCAGGCCCGATGTCCGTGTTTCTTCTTACAAGCCAGGTTCCACTTGTAAGGTGCAGCAACGGGGCAGCCATGGCTGATATTGACAAAAAACGGCCAATATTGCGTTTTGCGTCACATCCCCGGTCAAAGCCTGAAACATTTCAAAACATCATTTTTTTTATTATCTTTAAAATATGATTCCAAAACAACAAGTTACAGGGAAAACCACAAATCGTGTATCCTGCAGCGCAGATGGCGCGTTTATTGCATTGTTTTATCAGTGAAAAAGTGGCAAAAACCATATTTATTGTTGACATTTGCGCTTACTGCTGGTAATTTTGCGAAAAATTTATGTAAACAGCGTTTACGCCAATAGAGAGCGATTTTACGCTGCCACTGTTGCTGCTTTACAGGGGACATAACCTTGACCAGAGGAAACAAAGCCTTCCGTAAACACAGGACGAATTACCGGGCCATATTATTTGTATCCTTTGCCGGATTTTTACAGATTCTGCCCGTTTTTCTCATGCTCATGGCGATCATGCCCCAGAGTCTGCCAACCGCCCTTGCCGGCATGGCTGTCATGACAGACTCCCAGCTTGCAGACATCAAGGGCGGGGACCTGGTCAGGATTGACATCAGCAATCCAGGGGATTACTACGGAGGCACAAACAACGTGACAGTGGTCCGGTTTTCATCCGATATCTATGCCGAGAACTACGGGGAGTTCGGCGACATGAAGATGGGAAACTACACCCGCACAAACACCGATCTCGGCCTGATGGCGGATATGTATACATCTGGTAACATAATCCGGTATGACTACGACCGCACGACAGCCAATGGCCATCCCGGCCATGATGATGTGGTTAAGGCAATGAATAACTATGCCCGGAACTTCGGCCTTTCAACCGGGCCAAACTACACACAGTGGGACATAAACTGGGAAAAGGTCAGGATGGGAGGAAACGCCCAAAACCCGTTGCAGATTTACGGCATAGTGCTGCGGGCAGAATTTTCCAATTTCGGCACGCCAAACCAGGAGCTGAGGCGACTTGTGGTTGGCTCAAACAAGCTGTTTGGCTACGCAGCTGCAAGACCGCTTGTGACATCCGGATGGCTGAGCTCCGAGATGGTGGAGCTTTCCCCAGCTGTCCTGGATGTATCAGGAAACATGATATTCCAGCTCCAGCGCGACTGCATGATGGACCAGTACTGGCAGATATCATCGTTTAACTTCAACCCGAACAATCCTGCTGATAACGGTTCGTTTCGGGATTATTTCTTTAACACAGCCCTTAATTCGGTAAACGCGGGAAACGGCGATTTTGCAGGCACGTTTGTAAACCAGGATCACGGGTTTTTCATAAGCCTTGATCTTACCGACCGCCGCTTTTCAGGCTGGAACATCATCGCCGGTGCAAACGAATACAATTACTGGCCAAATTTCGAGGATGATCCCGCAAATTATACAGCTATTATATCAAATCCATAACCGGGCGCAAAAATAGGGGAGGAAACGAATTGAACAACCGCGTAGGCAAAACAGCACGGGGTAAAACAGTGCCGACCGGGCATGCAAAGTGGCTCGTGGCATTTGTGCTTGCCTGTGTAGTGGTGCCGATCCTTTCCGCGGTGCCTGCCATGGCGCTAAAAACCCTTACAGACGCCGAGCTTACGAAGATTTCGGGCCAGACCGGGCTTGTAATAAAAGGCGGGCTTGGCGTCCGGGCCGAGGCGACCTATGCCAAGCTGGATCTTGACAGCAGGTCGGCCGGCCACTACATAGAGATAAAGGACGGCGCCTACTATGACCAGCCGTACGACACAAGCACAAGCACATATAGAAACGATTCTGACTCCATTGCCCTGACCATAGGGGGCGGAACTTTTGACCCGTCATCCGCCCACACGTGGCAGCCCGCGAATATATACCCGCTGCACCTTGAGCTGGACGTTGCAACGGTTGCAGGCACGGGAAGCGGGCTCGTGCTTTCCGCCCCCCGGCTTGACGGCGATCTGTACATCAAGGCGGATCAGATACTGGCAAACGACAGCTCACATACAAGCAACTTCCTCTTCGGCCTTGACCTTGGGCCGATCTCGTTTCCAAATTTCAGCGACTCTGCCGCCCCGCTCGGCCTTATAATAGATCCCGGCTATAACTCAAACGGAGCGGGCATAAAGGGACAGCTCGGCATGAAGCTCAGGATAGACAACATCGGGCTGAACCGGATAAAAAACTCAGGCCTTGACCGTGGTGTAGGGCTCCTTTTTTGCGGCGATTTCACAGACGACCCCAATGCAACGGCCTTTACTTCGAACTGGAATGCCGACTACTGGGAGAACAACACCGCAACAGGCACCTGGATCATGGGAAATTTTGCGACCCATCCCATTTCCATCGAAGCTGCCACCTTGAGCGGCAATACCTACATAATTATCAATCTGACCGGCAACTACACCCGAACCGTTACCTACCGCGACCTTGCATCCTCCAACATGGGCACAACCACGGTATACTATGACAGCGCAGGCACCCGGCACATAGGAGATCCAAACAATTTTGTGGTGCACTATGTGCTTGGCGAGGTCCGGCTTGACCGCGTGGAGGGTCACGCGGGCGGCACTCTCAGAAACATTGGCGGGCTTTCCCTCGAGGATCTTGACATGGAACACACGTTGGTCGTTATCCCGACAAACAACAACGGCTCTGCCCCGTTTGTCCCGCCAAACACATTCCGCACGTATGGAAGCGGAAGCACGCCACCGACTGCTTCCAACATCGGCAACACCACCCAGCTTCCGAGTGGCATAACATGGAACAGTACATTTTAGGAAATGCCCAACCGCACCCAAGCCCCGCGTGTTTCTTCGTGCAGTCGGGTCGTGTTGATTATCCTGCTCCTGGCAGCGTCAATAGTCTGCGTATATATTCAAACCGCCTCGTTCTCCTTTGTGGGGTTTGACGACCCTGAGCTTGTAGTTCAAAATCCTCATGTAAATTCCGGGCTAACAAAAGAAAACCTTAAATGGGCGTTTGCCGAATCATGGCAAAAGAACGTCTTCTTCTACCCCCTTTCACTTGTGTCCCACATGGCAGACTGCGAGCTGTTTGGCCTGCAACCCGGCATGCACCATCTTTCAAGCGTTATCTATCACATGGCAGCCGTAATGTTGCTGTTTGTGCTGCTTTTGCGCACAACAGGCGAGGTGTGGAGGCCCGCTGCTGTTTGCGCCCTCTTTGCAATACACCCCTTGAACGCGGACTCTGTCGCATGGGTGGCCGAGCGTTCCAACCTGGTGTGCGCGATATTCTGGATGGCCACCCTTGTTGCATATCTTTCATACTGCCGGAACAAGACCGGGAAAAAAAAGCGGTACCTTGCATGTCTGTTTTTCTTTATTCCCGCACTGCTTGCAAAACCGACGGCCGTCACCCTGCCGGTGGTGATGCTGCTTTTCGACTGGCTGGTCCTGCAAAGGCCCGGGCAACAACGGCCGGGCCTGCCCCGGCCCATGCCGGGGACCGTTTTGGCCGAAAAGCTGCCGTTTTTCCTGCTTGCCGGGGCAACGGCCGCGACCGGGATCCTGGTTCCTGCAGCCACCGGCGCTACAATCCCCACTGCCAACGTCCCGCTTTATCTGCGTGCGGCAAACAGTCTCGTATCGTATGTCACCTATATCCGGCGCCTGTTTTTACCTTACGACCTGTCGGTCTACTACCCCTTCCCCCACACCATCCCGGTGTGGAAACCCCTGGCCGCGGCAACCCTTCTGCTGATTGTCACGGGAGCAGCCTTTCATTACCGGAAAAGGCGTCCAATGGTGCTTTTCGGATGGCTGTGGTATCTTGTCACGCTTCTTCCGGCCACGGGCCTGGTACAGTCCGGGCCGTGGCCGGCAATGGCCGACCACTTTGTTTACCTACCTATGATCGGTCTTCTTGCCGCCATTGCCTGGGCAATACCCAAAATACCTGAAAACAAAGCGCTGCGCCGGACTGGCTGCCTGACAATCCTGGTGATAATAACGGTCATGGGGGTATGGGGACACCGCCAGGCCGGTTATTACAAAAACAGCATAACACTGTTTTCCCGCGCTGTTGCGCTCGATCCTGGTAACTTTTTCGCCTTGACCGGGCTTGGAAACGCCTATCAGCAGGCAGGAGACATGCAAAAAGCGGAAACCTTTTTCAGGCAGGCCCTGCGCCTGCGGCCGGATTCGGCAGGCGCCCACAACAACCTGGGCCTGGCCCTGGCTGCCCGGGGCAAAACCGGGGAGGCCATGGGCCATTTCATGAGGGCTGTAGAGATAGCCCCCACTTTTGCACAGGCCCGTGTCAACATCGGGAACCTGCTTTTAAAAAAAGGGGCTGTGAAACAGGCCGCTTTCCAGTATAAACTGGCACTGCGTTACGACCCGGGCCTGGTTTCAGCAGCCAACAATCTTGCCCTTGCCCTTGCCTCATCAGGCCACACAGATGAAGCGATCGGTTTTCTTGAAAAGGCGCTTGAAAAAAACCCCCGAAACCCCGCACTCCGCCGCACACTTGAAAAGCTGTTGATGCAAAACAAAAATAAAAAAAAATGATGCCCTCCCCTTAATGTTTGCCTTTCCCGTATGCGTTTCGCATAAGAAGAACGATTTTCCGGCCTATCTCCAGGACAGCCCTTTCTGTCTTGGATTCCTGGACACCTGAGACGATGTTTCTTATCATACTAAACATCCTTGCAGGATGAAACATGAACGACACAATATAAAACTGTAAGATCCCAAGCCACTTAAAAAAAAGAATCTTTCTGCCGGTAAAACCGGGGTTCCATGATGCTGCGTGTGTCAGTGAGGTGGCGCTTGCCATCTCCAGCAGGAAACCGTCATCAACACGAATCCTCCCCTGGCTGCAAAGCTCTTCGAACACCGACGTGCCGGGCAGCGGCACAAATGATGAGATTGCGATCTCATGGACGCCGGCGGCTGCCAGACGGCGGATCACCTTCCAGGTCAGTTTTACATCCTCCATTGTTTCACCAGGATACCCGATAATAAAAAGCACGCATACCTTCATGCCCGCCGCAATCGAGGCGTTAACGGCATCCATTACCTTCTCAGGCCGGAGCCCCTTGTTCATGGCCCCAAGCACCGCAGGGCTTCCGCTTTCAAAAGCGTATTGAATGTGTCTAAAGCCGGACCTGGCCAGCAACCATGCCATCTCCTTGTCTATAAGATCCACGCGCACGCCGGCCGGGACCTGCCATGAAACATCCAGTCCTCGGCCGATTATCTCCCTGCACAGGGCCTCTGCCCAGTCCCGGTCAACAAAGGGGCTTATATCGGAAAACTGGAACTCCCTGGTACCGAACCGCCTGGCATACTCCTCCATCTCGTCCACGATCCCGGCAGGATCGCGGGCCTCCCATCTTTTTTTCCACATGGCAAAAGATGAGCAAAAACTGCATTTGAAAGGGCATCCCCTTGAAGCGACCATGGGCATTGTAGGGCCGGTGCTCGGGCCTTCGTAAAGCCTGTACACGTGCGGTGTGACCAGGTCCCATGCCGGCCATGGGATACTGTCTATGGGAGAGATTCTTTTTCTTTCTTTTGTCCTGACAATACCACCTGTGTCGCTGGAGCGAAAAATTATGCCTGAAACGTCGCCCATCCCCCTTCCTGCCTCTATGGCATCAGCCAGCTCTGCCACAGTCATCTCGCCTTCACCAAGCACACAGCAGTCCAGCGGCGCCTCGGACAGGCACAACTCTGCCATGGCTGTTGCATGCTCGCCTCCTGCCACCAGAACGGCGTTCGGAAATTTTTCTCTTGCAAGAGTTACAAGCCGCCTGACAACCGGCCAGGAATGGGTGAACATGCATGAAAAACCTATTATCCTGCTCGACGGATCGATGGCACGGACAACCTGGTCAAATGGCAGCCCCTGCATCAGGAAACCGGGTGTTTCCCGCACAGGCTCAAAAATCTCCATTCCTGCGCCTATTGCATCAACCACACGGACCGAATGACCGCGCGCCCTTAAAAAGGATGCAATGTATGCAAGCCCAATGGGAGGATGGCTAAGCGTTGAATAGTTAAACCTCGCCACAAGGGCAGGAGGATTTACCAGGGTAACAAGCAAAACAAAAAGCCTTTTTTTAACCTGTCTTAAAAACTGTAAAGTGCTCAAACTGCCGACTGTTTTCTCATATAACACAAACAGGTTATGTGCAAAATTTTAAAGCCGCCCAACATACATGCAGCATCCTGTTATTGGCCGTGGTTTGACACACTTTCCCGGAACCGGTGTTTTGCTTCTATTCCAGGGTCGATCTTTTGTGCCATTTCAAAATGCCGGTTGGCCTGGTCAATATCTCCGCTTGCCCGTAACGCCAGTGCAGCCCTGTAATGCAAAACAGCGGATCCGGGAGCCCTTGAGAGCAGGGCCAGGTATTGGGACGCGGCCAGGTCAGGCCTGTTGTTGTCCATCCACAGGTCGGCAAGCCTCAGCCTTGCCTTTGCCATCAAGGGGTTTATCGACAGAGCCTTTTGCAGACATCGGACCGCATCGCAGGTCTTACCCTCCCGGGCCAGGACATCGGCGAGGTTGTAAAGCATGGTGGGAGAATCAGGCTTGACAGAAAGGGCCTTCCTGTAGTTCTCAACCGCCTCGTCCAGGCGGCCAAGATCGGCCAGGGCGTTAGCAAGGTTGTTGCGCGCCTGGTAAAAATTTGGCGCAAGCTCAAGAGCGGCCCGGTAGTGTTTCACCGCACCGGCAATATCTCCCATGCCCGCCAGGGCCATTCCAAGATTGTTGTGTGCCTGCGGGCTGTAAGGATCGGCAAGCAGCGCGAGAGTGTAATGTTTTGCAGCCTCTTTCATGTTGCCAAGCTTCATGTAAACCGTTGCGATATTGTAATGGGACTTTACATGGTCAGGCTTTATGGCCAGCGCCTGGCTGAAGTGGTATATGGCCATCTGAAGATTACCTTTTTTTGCATATGCCTGGCCAAGGTAGTTGTGCGCCTCGTAATTGCCGCTTGTAACCGCAAGCGCATGTTTACACAACGTAAAGGTGTCCTTCCATACCCCAACCTGCCGGGCTGAAAGCACCGCAAAAACGAAAACGGCCGTAACAGCGGCAAAACCGGTTAAAAGCCGGAGTGTCTTATGTCTGATCACAAGCGTCTCGACGCCCCAGGCAAGGGCAACCAGTATGCCGATCATCGGCAGGTAGTTATAATGGTCTGCCATGGCCTGTGTCCCTACCTGGGCTATTCCCGTAAGCGGAGCAACCATACCGACAAACCACAACCACCCGGTTATAAAGAACCTGTGGCGCAAAGAGGCCCATAACGCTGCCGCGGTCAGGCAGGCAAGGGCCAGGACTGCCCCCCCCACCTTCCAGGCCGGGAACGACGTGGGAAAAGGGTAAAAAACAGACAGGTTAACCGGCAAAAAAATCCTTTTGATATACTGCACATATGCAATCGGGACATTCAAAAGCCTGTCGACAAACGGATAGTGATAAACGGTTGGAAGATCGTGGGATGCAAGCACTATAGCCGACATGCCAACAATAAAAAGGAAAAAAGGCATCTTTTCCCACACAAGCTCCCGGAGCATGCCTTCCCTGCCCAAAAGATGGCTAAAGCCACGTACGGATCGCACCGAAAAATCAAAACGTTTCAGTGGCCAGTAGTCAAACAGAAAAAATGCGAACGGCAGCAGCACATACATCGGCACCACTGCGGTTGCAACGCCGTAGGCAAGAAGTGAAAGCAGATAGGCCCATGTGCTGCCGCGCTTAACGTATACCACGTAAAACCATATTGACCACAGGCTGAAAAAGCCGCAGAGAACCACCCTGATCCCGACAAGCCACGCCACCGGCTCGACATTCAAGGGATGAAGCGTAAAAAGCGACGCCACAAGCGCGCTTTTCCAGAACGCTCCTGTCATCATGCGCAAAAGAAAAAACAGAATAAGGCCGTTTGCAATATGGAGCAGCATGCATACCACGTGGTACATTCCGTAATCGGAACCGAACAGGATATGCTCAGCGCCAACGAAAATGGTGCTTACCGGCATCCAGACCCCGGCAAACACTGTGGTCATGACATAAACCATATTCTCAAGGTTAACCGCACTTCGCTGCAGCTGAGGGTTTTCCGTGATGTAGAAATCGTCACAGTCGGTGGCCCCGTGATAACGCACGGGATGGTAAACCCATAATGCACAAAAGATGATGAACAGGCACACCATTATGGTCAGCGCCGCCTGTATTACGCTTTTATACCTCATGTCGTTGCTTTTGTCGGGCTGACGGCACAAACCGATCTCCTCCGGCACAGGTCTGGACACAGAAGCCTGCACCGTAAAAAACGGTCAGGATGGTTTACATCCATAAATGGTTTTTTGCACAACCTGCGGCGTCAAACCGCGGTATTTTCTGTCTGTCCGTGCGTTGCGGACATGTGCGTCTTACAACAGTACCTATGGAAGCAAAATCACCTGTTTTCCTTGCCCTTGATGGAAAATCATTATTCTGCGAATCCCAGAAGCCTTTATTGTGCCACCGGGCAAGGGGAAAGCATACCGAACAGTTTTATGCCCGTAAAACATCAATGGCAAAAGATGCCCAACGCCTGATGCGATGCATCTTTCTTGGTATCTTGTAAAAAGTCCGCAAAATCCGCACGGGAGTGTAAAACCGAAAATATGCAAACTTCTGCAGCCTGTTAAGATTATACCCGGTTGCCTCCTGGTAAAACGGCTTTTCCGGCAGGTAATGGGTCGCAATCTCGGACATTATACCCGGGTAGGTATCAGAAGCAAGCCTGGCCAGCTCAGTGCCCTCAAACGGAATAACCGTGAAAAAATGGGCCAGATCGAGTCTCGACCGGACCGCCAGGGCGATTGTCTCCTTCATCTCACGGACCGTTTCGCCCGGGAACCCTATCATGAAATACCCCTTTACTATAAGCCCCAGGTCGGCGGCATG
>MZGQ01000078.1 GCA_002085115.1 Desulfococcus sp. 4484_241 | reverse complement strand
CCATGGCAAAGGCCAGTTTGAAAAAACTGAAAACAGCCCTGGCTGTTGCAAAGCAGCAGGTAACACCAGTAGCGCCGCATGATCCGGCTGCCTTCAGAAGACTGTTTGGCACACCCGAATAGAGGAGTGCTTGCCGCACGCATCACATACATGCAACGCACGGCAAGCAGGAAACACTCAGACAGGTCCGCGATGTGGAGCGGCATTGCAAAAGGTCGCGGATTCAGGACATCAACGACAGCATGAATCCCAAAAGCCGCTTTAAACCGTTTTGCGGGTAAAAACAGTCCCACAGATTTTCGGCGCGGATATCTGAACTTTCATCACAGATTTTTAAAACCTGTTTTATCCCCCCCGGCTTTAAACCCGCGCCCTGTCTGATATGAACCATCAGTTTTTCCCAATCTGCGGTATCACCTTTCAAAAGTGATGAAACATTCACCTTTTCAAGGTATTCAAGAAGTTTTCCCACGTGTGCCTTAAATGTGCCTTTGTCAACCGTGTTTCCATCAGCGGCAAAAAGGGCTATGGCTATAATTGTGTTGGCAATGCGATACTCCTCCGTTTTCCCGGGCATGCCGCCATCCGGTTGGATCCGGGCCGCCAACTCCACAAGAATATCCGGGAGATGATTGTCGATTTCGTCTGTTTTCACAAAAGAGACTCTTGACCTCCTCTTACCGAAGGGCATCGACATACGTCTTTGGCTCGGGTGGCGGAGGGGACGGAAAGCCTTTACACTACTTCTTAATATACGACTGCCTGCAATGTGTGGGTACGCGTAACTGAAGCTGTCAGCGTCAGCATTCGGCATGCCGACAGGGACGATCATGGTTTCAGGCAGACTGCCCTGTTCATCGCCGTCACGCCTGACCACAGCTACAAGCGACATGACCTTGCTCGCAAGACCATATTCCTTGCTGAGTTTTTTCAGTTTGTCCGCGATGCGTGCCTGATGCCTCCGGTCTTCTGCATATACGTATTCATCTTCCATGATGTACTGAACATCCATATCGGTTATCAACCGCGCACCATAAATAAGGCGCAGAGTCTCAGCCGGCCCATCCTTTTTCACAACCACCGGAATGACCATCTCTTTTTTTTGGGCACCATCATCCCAGTTGAAAATAAGAGATCCCTCGCCGTTTCCTTCAGAATCCCCGAACAGCACAATTGGCGAGCCTTGAAAAACCGTGTCGGTTTCACCGTTAAGGATGTTCAGCCCGACGTTTCCATCCGTGCTTATTTGCAGATTCCTTGCAACAGGACGGCTGATGGAAGAGAAAAGCTCTATTGCCGGAATATCGACTCTTTCCTTCCGGAACTCTCCCTGGCCAGAAGAGCCAGGAAACGATCCTGGCTCGCACTTCCGATTCCAAGGCAATGGATTCTTATACCGGAATGATTTTTCACCGCCATAAGAATATCTTCCGTCCCGAAAACCTCGCCGTCGGTAATAACCATAATATCGCCGCCGGTGCCGCCAAGCATTCCCATGGCGGCTTCCAGCCCTTCCAACAGCTCGGTTCCGCCACGGGCATCAACCTTTTCAAGAAACTTCTTTGCAGCGGTCCGGTTTTCCATATCAGCCGGCACGGTTTTTTCCGAAAACCGCTCCACCATATCGTCAAAGGCAACTATCCCGAATCTGTCTTCATCGCCAAGAGCTCCAAGGCATGCCTCCACCGCTTTCCTGGCCTGTGCCATTGGCGGGCCAGACATTGAGCCTGACCTGTCTATAACAAACACGATATTTCTCGCACTCTTCTCGCATTTGCCGAAATTCTCCGAAGAAACAACAACGGCAAATCTTCCCTTTCCATCCTTTTCGACTCCTGAAACAATCAACGGAGCCTTATCACGGGTACGAACATCAAGGACAAGGTCACGATCGGGCACTTCGCTGTCTGTTGCTGACAACACCTGTACATTTCCATCTTCAAGATTAACAGTTCTCATTGCATGGGAAGGAGATGCGATCTCGGCAATCTCCCTGCCAATGTTCAGGCGCAGGTCAAACCCGACCGAGTGCAGTGACTCTGTATCCCCTCTCCATTGAGGCAGAATGAGATCGCCGAACTCATCTTCCGGAAGTTCCAACTCGTATGCGCCCGGCCCGACTTCCATCATTTTTGCTTTCCCGTGATATCCCGGAGCCAGTGCAAAGGGAAAACGGAACCGCAGCCCCTGATCGCTTATGTCCACACCAGCGATCAGTTCCAGGTACACCGACACACTTTCGCCCGGCCTTACATTGCCGATGCTGAGGTTGACGATTCCATCCCTGTATTGTCTCGCAAGCAAAGAAAGATGCCCGTCCTCAACTCCTTTTTCATATGCTTTCACAGCCTTCCCGGTCGGCTCAAGCCTGGAATAAGCGGAAAACCGATCCCCCTTTACGAAGAATCTTCGCATGGAAGCATCCCTTGGAAGCGCAAAACAGTATATCGCTTCAACAGGTTTCTTACCTTCCGGTTTAAAAACATGCCAGACAGAAAGACGCGCCCCCACCGGCAGGATCTCTCCTGTCAGGAAAAGTGACTGCATCGCCGTCCGGATGTTTTTACCGGTTTTCAAATCAATCAAGTTAAAGGGTGCCTCTTTGTCAGTGTTCATCTTTTTCTTTCCCATTTACTTTTCCTCCTTTTTGACAGACCGGAGACCATCTGCAAAACTCTTTAATGCCTTTTTGATTTGTCTCCCCCGCCACGGGCCAATGTCGGCGCGCACCGAAACAACAACGTCCTCCGAGATTCTGTAACTCCACCATGCAGATGGTTGAGGGAGAATCTCCTTTTCCTTATCACCGCCAAGCTCTATCGCGATCTCCCGAAGAGTCAGGCCCTCTGCTTTCATCTGCCTGATCATTTTCAACCGCTCGAGGTGTCTTTCCCCGTAAACCGCGCCCCTTCCGACACGTAACGGACCATCAACAAGCCCGCGGGAGATATACAGACGGATGGTTCTCGCAGGTACGCCGGACAGCTCTGCAAGCTCTTCAAGTTTCATCTGCCTGTGCCTGTTTTCCTCTTTATCTCTTTTCGCCATAATCCACCTCGTTGCCAGTGTTTTTGAGTTTTACGACAAAATGTGAACATCCACTTAACCCGCTCCATTTTTTTGTCCGGGCAACGGGGGGGAGTTCAGTTTGTAAATATACCAGTGAGGGTGGAGCATGGCTGTAACGGGATCCCGGGGAAATGGAATGAAAGCCATGCTCCGCCTGAGCGGGGCGTTTGCAAGCTGCTTTTATGGAAATCGTGTTTTCCGGGCATTACATGCCGTTTCAACTATTGCTTCTGCCGCCCGGCAGGTTGCGTCATCCCTGCCGCTGTGGAATTTTCCCTGTTTTGGGGCACGAAAAAAAATCATTTGAAAAGTTTTTCCATTGCTTTCCAATCGAACTTTTTGGCAATTCCAAGGGCCTCTTTCCACCCCATACCCTCATAGTTTACGACAAAAACGGCTTTATGCTGCCCGGCTTTTTTATCAAGGCAAACGATAACTCCGCCTGTTTTATCCTCCTTGCTGTGCTGAATGCCCACAGGAAAACCATTGACAGTGGTGATTTTCACAAACCCTTCACTTGAATCCACCTGCATGTTTGAAGCAAACGGAGCCCAATAACCCATGGCCTGCATACCGCAAAAAACGGACACATCAATATGTTTGCTCCCTTTATCGTAAGAACGGGTTGCAGAGGCCATTTCACCTACCGGAGTGCCTGTCATGTTCATTCCTTCACACTTTTCCGCCTGCCAGCCAGGAATGTTTTTCAGCTGGGCGCAAAACTTCTGGTAGGATGGCAGCTGTCCGGCAAAGAGGCAAACAGGGAAAACAGTTGCAATAATCACCACCAAAACTCTTTTCATATCTCCTCCTTACGATGAAATTGCAGGAGCAATACTCCCCTTACTGTTTTAGCAAACTGCAGCCGCTATGGCTTTAACCAAACCCATTGCCAGGGTGGAGCCCTTTTCAGGACCTGTTTGCAAGCACATGAAACAGCCGAAGAACGCAAAGCGAAATAAAAAACCCCGCGCAGTGGTTTGTCAAAAACCGCTTAACATGACATGACTATTCAAATCCCTGTTCCCTGTGCTTTTCCGCAATGGTCGCGGCCAGTTTGTCAAGAGCCTTAAAATCCTCCTCTGAGGGCACGCCTTTGGAAAGAACAGGTTCGATAACTTCCACTTTAAGATTGGGAATCATTCCTGCCAGGATTTCAACACTCTTGCCGCCCCATCCGTAGGAACCTATAATGGAAAGAAATTTTGTTTTCGGCCTCAGGGCGTTTGCCAAAAACGCGGCATATGCGGCGTAGGGATGAGGCCCGGCCAGGATCGTCGGTGTTCCGACTACGATTGTAGCAGCGTCAATCAGGGCCATGGCAAGTTTTCCTATGTCAGTAACAGCAAGATTGAACTGCTCGACCCCGACGCCCTGCTCCGCAAGAGCAGATACGAGATGATCGACCATCTGCCTTGTGCTTTCATGCATGCTTACGTACGGAATGACCACCCTGTTTTTGAGTGCGCCAAACACCCACTCCTTATAGGCATCAATAATGAAGGAAGCCCTTGGATATACCTGCCCATGGCTGGGAGCTATCATTTCTATCTCGTAAGATCCCAGTTTTTCAAGGTTCTTCTGAATTACGTTTCGAAAAGGCATCATGATCTCTGCAAAATAGCGTTTCGCCGCTTCCAACACCCGTCCTTCATCAGTAACAAACAGATCGGTTGTGGCGATATGAGAGCCGAAAAAATCGCAACTAAAGAGAATCTTGTCTTCTTCAAGGTAAGTTGTCATGGTCTCAGGCCAATGCACCCATGGAGTATGGATAAACTTCAGGGTCTTGTCGCCAAGAGAGAGGGTCTCCCCATCTTCGACAGTCATGAAAGCTGTTTCAGGCACCTGCAAAAGATCCATGAGCATCCCTTTTGCCTTGGGGCTTGTTATCAGCTTTGCATCAGGGAATTTTTCCAGCACCTGCGGGATTGTCCCGGAATGGTCCTGTTCCGCGTGTTGGGAGATGACATAATCAAGTTTCGGAACCCCCTCAAGCTGGGAGAGCAGCTCATGGGCCATGGGCGGATCAACAGTGTCCAACAGGACAGTCTTCTCGCTTCCCTCTATGAGATACGCATTATAGCTTGTCCCGTCCGGAAGCGGGACAAGGCTGTCAAAAAGACGCCTGTCCCAATCGATAGAGCCCATCCAGTAAATTCTGTCCTTGATTTTTCTTGGTTTCATGACACCTCCTGTGCTGTTTTTCATATTTTCAAAACCGGTTTTGCGCCTCTGTTTCTCATGCTGACAACCTTGTGAAAACCCCGATCCCTGCGTTGCGCCGCATCTTTTAAAGAATTTCATACCCGGCCAGGTACGCTGCATTTCCCGGGGTTTGCCATGCCCTGGCCCTGAACCTTTTACCTTGCCGCCCTGATTCGGCTTCTTACGGGTACATCAAGGATCTTTTGCATGAGCGAATATTACCGAACGTCCCTCTTTGTGCCGATCTTTCTTCCTGCAATAACACCTGCACTGCTGCCGGAACTTTACCACAGAACGCCTGACATGTCCAAAACCAACAGAACACCCTGTGTTATAACCGCATGAAATATTCGGGGGCGGCATGGACACACGGCCAAGTATAAAAAGGTTGTCTGTAGGACTATGGCAATATAAAAGAGGTCTTCTTCAAAGGTAGAAAAAACATGTTATCCCACAATGCCCCCTGTAAATATCCACTTAACCCGCCCCAATTTTTGTCTGGGCAATGGGGTAAGATCATAGGGGCTGGCTGATTTTTTTTATTTATTCCGGTCAAAAACGGCAAACGGTTGACTGGACAGGCTTCCATGTCGTACCTTTTTTGTTGTGCCGGTTAATCTTCGCCATTGCCAGCAGGAAAACGGTTTTGCTTCGGGGCTGAAAACCGGCTCTAAAGCCGTTTTCACAAAAGCAGCGCCAATATATTTACATATGCGTGAGGTCAGGGAGGAGCCATGAGAAATTTTATAAAAGTGATGAAGGCGCTTGGAGACCAGAGGCGTGTGACCATACTGAAGATGCTCCAGCATAAACCCATGTGCGTGTGCGAAATCCATACAGCCCTTGACGTGTCGCAGTCCACGGCATCAAAGCACCTGAAAATCCTGGAGGAAGCCGAACTTGTAACTTACAAAAAGGAGGGTCTGTGGGTAAACTACGAGCTTGCCGACGGCAAAAGCAACCCGTATGCCGCGCTCATGCTTGACAACCTGAAGCACTGGCTTGAAGATGATCCATATATAAAAGGTGTTGTGGAAAAACTCTCCATGATAAGAAGGGAGGATATCTGCAAAAGGAGTTAGCAGGTTTTTCATGTTCTCACGGTAGAAAGGATGGAAACTGTCAAATGAAGTTAAAGACTGTCAGGATCGAGCTTTCCCCGTCAGAAGTCCGGGAACTGCTGGAAATTGTACTGGATGATAACCGTGATGAGGCGTTGCGGTTTATGCAGAAGAATCTGGCAAAAAAGGTTGAAAAAGCTCTTGCCGACCGCTGAGTGCCGGTCTTCGAGGCCAGTTACGGCCCCGCTCAGGTTGAATCATTTAAAAACGCATGACCTGCACAACAAAATCGGGATGGGCCGTTTGCAAAAACAGCACCGCCCTACCCTGCTGCTGTCCGGGCTAAAAGATTACAAGAAGGTCCCCAAAGATGAAAAGATTTAAGATTAAAGTTGATCCGGCTGTCTGCACCGGATGCATGCGATGCATGCTGGCCTGCTCCTGGGTCCATTCCAAGCGGTTCAGCCTGTCCGGGGCCATGATAATGGTGGATGCGTCAGGCGCCGAATGTTCCATAACCTTTGCCGATGGCTGTATTCAGTGCGGGAGCTGCGCTGATGCCTGCTTTTACGGTGCCCTCGCAAAGCAGGCACCGGAGGAGGTAATGCCATGACAATCAACACGGGCTTTTCAGGCGCCGTACTGCATGTTGATCTTACCTCCGGGCGGACAAGCCGCCGGTCCATAAGCAGCGAAACAGCGCGGGATTTCATAGGCGGGCTCGGGCTTACGTTCAGGCTGGCGGTGGACGCAGTCATACCGGGCATTGATCCGCTTGCCCCGGGTAATCCGATCCTGATAGGCACAGGCCCACTGGTGGGCACTGGTATACCATCCTCCTCCAGGGTATATGCTGTCACAAAACTGCCGGCCACCAACACCATCGGCTGGTGCGGAGCCGGGGGCATGGCGTTCGGCTGCAACCTTAAATACGCCGGTTACGATCACATCATAATAACAGGCAAAAGCGACCGCCCGGTTTATCTCGATATAGTTGATGATGACGTTAAGCTGCGGGACGCATCCGGCCTGTGGGGGAAAGGAGTCTCCGGGACCATCGCCCTGATCAGGCAAAGAACAGGCGGGCGGGGCGGCATAGCGGCCATCGGCCAGGCCGGGGAAAACCGGGTCCTCTTCTCAATGGCCTACATAGACGGCGTATCCACAATGGGCCGTGGAGGACTCGGAGCGGTAATGGGAGCCAAAAACCTCAAGGCCATTGCGGTACGGGGAACCGGCCATGTCGAGGTTTCCGACGCTGCACGATACAAAACTCTTGCAGCCGAACTTGCCGGTACGATCCGGAACTATCCATACCTGAAAGAGTGGCAGCAGTTGGGAATGCTCAAATCCTTTCCCATGGTGCCTCCCGAACTTTATGAAAAGATAAAAAAACGCCGGATTGCCTGCGTTTCATGTCCTTTCGGCTGCAAGGACCTGGTGGAAATTCCGGACGGGCCTTTCTGTGGCCATACTGCAAGCTCGAGTTCGGTAATCAACCTGCTGATGCCGATTGTATACGGATTCAGCGATTACAGGGAAGCCATAAGGCTGGTGTCTCTGCTTGACGAATTCGGGATGGACATGTTCGAGTTTTTTGGAATCATGAAGTTTGCGGCAGAACTCTTTGCGCAGGGCATACTGCCCGCAAATGAAAACGATCCGCCGATTGTGATAAACTCCCTGTCATCCATGACCGCCTGGGCCGAAAAAACAGCCATGCGCAAAGGGGCAGGAGAAAAGCTTGCCAATGGTTTTGCCGGCCTGCTGGCAAAATACGGGGACCGGGCCGCAGCCTGTGCCCCGGCGCTGGTCAAGAACATGCACCCGTACACCGGCCCTGATTCCGCCCTTCCCTGGGACCTGTTCGGCACCATGGAGCTTGGCCAAATCACGGAACCAAGGGGGCCCCATGTCGGCTCCGGCGGCTCGCCGACCTATTTCGCAAAGAGGCCGCTCGACCTGTTCCCGCGCCACCTTGAAAGAATGGGCGTGCCAAAAGAGGCCATACCCCGTATTCTGTCCGCAAATGCCGGTGACAAGCCGGGGCTGAATGTCGGGACTTTACTTGCCTATTCGCACAGGTGGTTTTCAACCTTAGGATCGCTCGGGATATGCGCCAGGGCACAGGTTAACCGGTTTTACAACCTCGAATTGTGCTCCGCACTTTACCAGGCAGTTACCGGGCTCCCGACAACCCCAGAGCAATTACGGCTGCGTGCCTGGCGGGTATGGTCATTGTACAAGATGCTGAATGTCAGGGAAAACGCGGGTCTCAACACTGATACCGTTCCTCAGCGCTGGGTAACACGGCCGGGGTTCAGGGAATACGTGTCGGAAGAACCGTTGGAACAAAGACAGGTACAGCAGATGATATCTGCCTATTACCGGGAGCAGGGCTGGAACGTGGAAACAGGGGCGCCCGAACCGGTCACCCTCAAAAGGCTCGGGCTAAACAGCCTCTTTACTTAAACCCGGCAGGAAAGCAGGTGATATGCCTCCTGCCGGGCAAAGTTTCAAACATATTACGTACTACCCGTTGTCCCCTCCGCCTGTATGCAATCGCTGTTTCACCGATGGAAAATCCTCAAGGTTGGTATGCGGCAGGAAAAGGGCCGACGTGAATTCGTTCATAAAATCGTTGTTGCTTGAAAAATCGATATAGGTCATGCTGTTTGACACTGCCAAAGCCTCCATCCTGTGTGTTTCGGAAAGCAGCGCCATATATGCCCCGGCAATGGAACTGTTTCCCATGTACCGGAACTTGGAACGCTCAATATCGGGCAGCAGCCCAATCGTAACGGCCTTTTCTACATCGAGGTACTGCCCGAACCCGCCGGTTATAATCACCCTGTCAAGCATTGAAAAATCAAGGCCGAATATCCTGTCCCACCTGGGTCTGATCGGCAAAAGCCACGATAAAGGCCGGCTCATCGCCTATCGAGGTCATACGGGGATGATCATGCGAAAGAGCAAACTTGCCGTTGGCCTGTATCACGCCTGTAAGCAGCATTTCAGAGATAAGATCGATCATGCCGGAACCGCATATACCCCTTGGCTGTTTTCCACCCACAACCGAGATGGCGGGTTCCAGTGTTTTCGGATCTATTTCAACCTTTTCTATGGCTCCTTCCTCTGCACGCATGCCCCAGCGAACGCCACCGCCCTCAAATGCGGGGCCGGCGGAACAGGATGCCGTAAGCAGCCATTCACTGTTTCCCAGTACTATTTCACCGTTGGTGCCGACATCTATAAACAGCGTCATAGGTTCCTCCCGGTGAAAACCGGTATAGATCAGGCCGGAAACTATATCTCCGCCTACGTATCCGGCAGGCCCGGGCATTATGAAAACAGCCGCATCAGGATCGGCCTTGATCCCAACCTCCGAAGCCTTCAATATGGGAAACTCGGACACGGTCGGCACATAGGGTTCCCGGCGTATGTTGCGCGGCTCTATTCCGAGCAGAAGATGCGTCATTACCGTGTTGCCGGCAACCGCTATATTGGTTATCTCATGGTGGTCCCGGCCCGCGGCAAAAAGTGCCTCGTTGATCAGGCCGTTTATGGTGGCAAGCGCCATGGCACGCAGCTTGTTTACCCCATCCTTTTCAGCGCACACGATCCGGTTGATAACGTCGTCCCCGCAGGCGGCCTGGCGGTTGTGCCCGCCGGTTGCGGCGATTACCGTACCATCGGACATCTCCACCAGGTAAACCACAATCGAGGTGGTTCCTACATCAATGGCCAGGCCCAGGCCGGGGGTCGCGGCATCACCCGCTGTCAGTCCGACGACTTCGCTTGAGCAACGTTTCTTGAAGATATGGGCCGTAACATGAAAATTCTGTAAGCGCATAACCGAGGCCATGTCACGCATCACCCTCAACCCCATGCTCATTCTGCTTACATCATACCCGCTTTGCTTAAGCCCCCGGTTAAGGCGGTCCATGTCGCTGACCGGGTCTTCAAGCGTTGGCGGAGCAAGCTCAAGAGCAACAGATTCCCGTGCGGGCACGATCTCGGACACAAGGCCACTCAATCGCTCGTTTACCTTTGCGCCCATGCCTGCGACCTTCAGCTTTCTCTCCAGGGTCTCCTCCGGAATGCGTACAGTCATGTCACTGCCGATTTTTGCCTGACAGGCAAGCACATAGTTGTTTTTCTTTTCCTCGTCGGTCAGAAGCGGGGTGGCGGGATGCTCCACCTCTCCCTCTACTACCACCAGCTTGCATTTACCGCAGGACCCCTTGCCATTGCAGGACGCATTAAGATGGACTCCTGCGGTCCGGGCCGCATCAAGGAGTGTGGAACCTCCCAAAACCGATACGCTCTGGTTGTCAGGCTGAAAGGTCACAGTGAACTTTTTTTCAGCTGCAACGTCATCATCGCCCAGGCCCTTGCCATCGCGCTGCTTTGACATGAACCAAATAGGGCAGGATGGCCTGAACTTGCAGTAAAGCTCCGGGTCCCGGCATTTCAGGCACTCCTCGCACATATAGATCCCGTGCTTCATGCATACATAATTTGTCTCCCGGTCAGGATGATTTATACATTTTCCCATGGCTGCCTCCTAATTTCTGATGCTATGGTTTACAGTCCCAGCAGTGAATCGAGTTTCTTTTCCTTTTCAAGTTCATACAGATCATCACATCCACCAACGTGAACCCCGTCAATAAATATCCGGGGCACCGTTGTCCTGCCGTTGCTTCTTTTAACAGCCTCGTCGACAAGCCCGGGATCGAGATCAACCCTGAGCTCCTTGTAGGCCACACCCTTTTTATCGAGGAGTTCCTTTGCACGCCTGCAGTATGGGCATGCTCCTGTCGTATAGATTTCAACCTGTTTCATTCTGAATCCTCCTTTGATGTTCGGTTCTAATGTTATTTCCAGGCTCTGTCATGTTTTCGATTTCTGCTATAAAGCGGCTCCACTTTTCCTCAAACAGTTCAAACGGCATGGAGTCCGGTGTTCTCAACTCGAAAGTAGGAGCATTCATGTTCAGCCTGACATCTGTAAAAATAGTTGTCATGTGATAGAGGAAACCATCAAAATCGATATCTTTAACCTCGTGGCATGGGACATCCCTTCCAAGGACAACCGCATCCGCTGCGACGCGGGCAAGATCGGAAATAATCTCAAACGGGGTTGTTTTTTCATCCGGCACAAGGTAGGGCATACCGCATCGCGCAGGGTCGGTATTGTCCCATATATCACGCCGATCCGGCCCCATGCAAAACACAGGGTTTCTTGAAAGCCGGCGCATTGTTGCAAAAAGAGATGGTATCTCCGTTATATCCGTTATAAGCGCATGCAGGTGGACAGAAGCGGTGCCTTTCATCATCTCATGTCCCCTGGTTCCTGCTTCCCCAAGGCGCCTGTGCAGCTTGAGATACCTCTCCTCTTCAAGGCACAGCTGCGAGTCACCTCGCCCCGGAATGTAAGGCACTGCCAGGTAAGAAATACCGCACTCCTTTTCTATGGCACTGTTAACCCTTGCTATCTCATCAAGGGTGGCCGACAGCTCGTCCCCCTGAGAGGGCCGCAGAGGCGGGCTGTGATACTCTATCTGACCGCCCGGCTCAAAGGTGACAAACATTCCCCGGCTGTTTACAAGCCCCTTGCCGTCAGGTGTGAATCCAAGGCTGCCCAAGCATCCGCGCATCTTTTCCACGCAGCCGGGAGTTGGCGGCTCCTTTGCCAGAAACTCGTACTCGAAACCATAGGTTCGCTCATGGCCGCTCCCTCCCACGATCTTCTCAAGCCTTTCCATAAGCATGGCCGAGTGCTTTTCTATAAATGACTCCCTATCCATCATTCAGCCCCCGCATACACCTTTGCGGCTTATAAACCGGTCATACCACACGGTAAACATTATAACTAAAAAAACACGGTCTGCTTCGGACACAAGGGTATTTGGCCCAACGCCTCCGGAAGACACCCTACCTGCCCTGTCTTTGAAAAATTCGGGGTTTACGATTCCCTGGTCCCGGACGACATCCCCAAGCATAATATCCTGCATCCATTCCGGCAGCTGCTCAGGCCTGGAAAGCCAGTCCGCAAGAGGAATGGTGAACGGCTGTTTTTTCCGGAATGCAGTCTGCCGGTCCAGCAGGCCATAACGGGCAAAAACGCTTCTGCATATCACCTTTTCCATATCAAGGCCGGCGTCCACTTTCAGGCAGACCGGCAGGGCTGCGGCAAACTCGGCCAGCCTGTAATCCAGGAAGGGCGTTCGTGTTTCCAGAGAGTGCCGCATGGAGAGCTTGTCCAGCCTCAAAAGCACGTAATCCGGAAGGCGTGCCCTGCACTCGAAAGCTATGGCCGTATTTACAGGGTGCACTCCATCGCCTATGCCGGGAAGCGCATCAGCCGGAAAAGAGGTATCCCCGGTATCGGCGCCTATAAGCTGCTCCAGCTCATGTTCGTTAAACAGGATCTCGCTTTGTATGTAACGCTTTGCCGGATCAGCATGCCTTACAGAGAGGTAATCTGCAAGTTCCGGGTAAAGGATGCCAAGCTGCTTCCGGCGTTCCACCGGCGCCGAACCGAACTCATCGGCGGCAGCCTCCAGCAAAAATTTCCTGTAACCCGCAAATATCTCGTCAGCGCCTTCACCGGTTATCACAACCTTTAACTTGTTTCCCGCAAGCTCGCAAACCTGGTCGGTGGGCAGTACAGCCCCCAGGGAAAGAGGCTCTTCCAGCGCATCCACTATTTCCGGAAGCCGGTCCAGCGCATCTTTTCCACATCGCGACGTAAAATGTTCGCAACCATGAAAGCGTTCCCTGTTCTCATCCATAAACCGCAAAACATCGGGAAGCTCGTTGTAGGGCTGCTCATCAAACGACACGGTAAAAAGTTTTGACGGTCCGTTTTGCTCAACTGTACGCGAAGCAACGGCTGATGAATCTATCCCCCCGCTTACAAGGCAGCCCATTTCCACGTCCGACCTTAGCCGAATCCTGACCGCGTCTGAAAACAGCTCGTAAAACGCCTCCGTGGCCTCATCTGCGCTCATTGTGGCGATATCCCCGGGCAGATACTCCCAGTAGCGCCTTATCGTGTAAGAACCATCCCCAAGGTCATAAACAAGAAAACTGCCGGGAGGAACAAGCTTAACACCCTCGAACATCGTGTTTTGGCCCGGAATATAGCGGTATGTAAAAAACTTTGCCAGAATCGACCGGTTGAGAGAAGAAGGCCTCATGCTGCCGGCAAGCAGGGCCCTGACCTCGGATGCAAACACAAAGTTGCCCTCATGCTCGGTGTAGTAAAGCGGCTTTATGCCGAACCGGTCACGAAACAGAAGGACCTGGCCTTTTGCCGGATCAAAAATCGCACCTGCATACATGCCGTTTAACTGTCCCAGAAAATCGGCACCGTTTTTCCGGTAAGCATGCAGGGCCACCTCGATATCTCCCCTTGTGACGAATTTTTTACAACCAACATCTTGTTTTAATTCCAGATAATTATAAACCTGACCGTTGCATACAATTGCGGTGCCGTCATAATCGCATGTTATGGGCTGCATTCCGGTTTCAAGGTCAAGTATAGAAAGTCTTGTAAATCCAAACCCTACAAGCCGCCTGCGTGCAGAAAAGACCATTTCGCGGCGATCGTCAGGCCCCCTGTGTTTCTGAAGATCCCCCATAGTGTAAAGGCGGTTCAGCACCCAATCGCGGTCAGAAGAATTTGTGATTATTCCACTTACTCCGCACATAAACGCACCTTTTACAGTGTGAAACCCGAGACCGCATCACCATGCAGCGTGAAAAAAATGGGGCGGGCCAAAGCCCGCCCCGGAGTTTCAGGTTCCCGTCCGGCAAAGGAGGGGGAGGAGGGGACGCCGGAGCAGAGGAACCTGACACCCACAAATCTATCGCCTGTGGCAAGATCTCAACAAGCAATACACAATTTTTCTACAGTCTGAATATAAATCCTTTTCTCATATTTTCAAGCATAAATCGAGATAATATCTCAAAAAAACACTGTTTCTTGTCACAAACAGATGCCCGCTAAAAGTTTTGCCACCCTCTCATGGCAAATATATGTTGCAAAACAGAATATCGATTCTATAACTTTATCATTCTGCCATGTAAATTATTCAAAAACCGTGCCATCTGACCCCAAAGTTTTATCTTTAACAGCCAGCCAAAAAATAAATAATAATAACAGGTGGTTATATTGATAATAAAAAAATATGGCCCTCCTGTCCTGCACCGGCTTTATTACAGCTTTATTGCAAAAGTTACAGCATCCGGCAAGTCATGTGAGCCGAATCTGTCTCGTTAAACCTGCTGTGATACATATTTTCTGCCAGAAAACAGAAGCCTGAGAGATGGCCTACTGTTTTTTGCAGGTGTTTATGCCCAGCGGTTCATATAGCGGGCAGTAACCCGTTATAGCCGAAAGCGTAAAGGCTCCGCTCACCACCAGTAACAACGCCCAGTACCCCGGCAGTTTACCCATGAAAAACAAGACGATAATAGCTATGGCAATAACAGCCCTGAGAATCCTGTCTACCGTGCCTTCGTTTACCTGCATGATCGCCTCCTTGCATTTAAGCATTAATATTAACCACCAAACGTTCCATGCCGTCCTTCCCCTTTGGCGAACCTGCCTGCCCCGGCAACCGTCTCCCCGCTTTCTATTGTCGAAAGCCCCAGCCTGAATTCATTTTTCATTGCCGCGGAAAAATCAAGATCAAACTGCTCATAGGCAGACCTTCGATCACTTCGTAAACACGACTGCGGGAAAGCAGCCAACCGTTTTGCAAGCGCGGTTGCCTTCTCAACCGCCTTGCCCTCCGGTACGACACGATTGGCAAGGCCCATCTCCAAGGCTTCATCAGCCTCCACGGGCCTTCCGGTGAGTATCATATCCAGGGCTCGTGAAAGCCCGATAAGCCTTGGCAGCCGTACCGTCCCGCCGTCTATAAGCGGGACTCCCCACCGCCGGCAGAACACCCCGAATACCGCGCTCTGCTCGGCAACACGCAGGTCGCACATAAGCGCCAGTTCAAGCCCGCCGGCTACGGCATAACCGGACACGGCCGCAATAACCGGTTTTGAAAAAACCATGCGCGACGGACCCATCGGCCCGTCACCGTCCGGTTCCACCCTGTTTATATCATCTCCACCCGTTCCAACGGCCTTGAGGTCCGCTCCTGCGCAAAAATTGCCGCCCGCACCTGTCAGCACAGCGACCATGGCATTGTCGTCCGTCTCAAACTCCCTGAAAGCGGCTGACAATGCCTCTGCCGTCGGGCGGTTCACAGCGTTGCGGACTTCCGGACGGTTTATGGTAATTATGGTTACCGGCCCGTCCTTTTCAGTGAGTACCAGCATTATACCTTATAGGTAAATATAGATGCTTTTGTAAAGCCATAATTCACCGGCCCGTCTGTCTTGAATATATTATAGCAAACATTTACAGGCCGCGGGCAGCCTGGTAGCCCTCATGAACCGCAAACACTATTTTACGTGGCTGGCGGGCGTCTCCTACTGTTATAACGTCATAGCCTGAAAGCGCATCCAGCAGTTCCGTATTGGGCTTGGAGCCTATTGCGATTACCACCGTGTCAGCCTCTATGGTCTGCTCTTTTCCGTCCACCTCTCCCACGACGCCCTTGTCTGTTATCTCCTTCACCTTGAACCTGTTTGTCTGCTGGATTCCAAGTTCCCCAAGGGTCTTCATCACAACCCATCTCGAGCCAGGCCCAATATTATGACCCATCTTGTCAAGCATCTCAAGCTGGGTCACTTTCTTACCGTCGTTTGCAAGATGGATGCACACGTCACACCCTGTCCCGCCTCCGCCGATAACGGCAACCCGTTCGCCTTTAACCGGTTCACCGGCCAGTACCTGCCATGCATGCATAACGTTGGGCCGGTTGATGCCTTTTATGGGAGGATCCGCCGGAACGGCACCGGCAGCATATATAATTGCATCCGGCTCTTCAGCTGCAACCATATCCCTGCTTACCTCGGTGTTGAGACGCATATCGACCCCAAGCTCTTTTAGCATTGCGCTGTAATATTCCCCGACAAGCGCAAACTCTCCAAAATTGGGGGTCTTAGCGGCAAGGTTAAGCTGGCCTCCCAGTTTGCCGGCCTTCTCAAACAGCACAACGTCATGGCCTCTCAGGGCAGCAACCCGTGCTGCTTCGCATCCGGCAGGCCCCCCGCCTATAACGACAACCTTCTTTTTCTTTTCAGCGGGCTTTATCTCGCCAAGAGCATGCTCGCGACACGCCTCGGCATTTAGCGCACAGGTGACGGGCTTGCCTTCGAACAGGCTGTCCATGCAGTTCATGCAGGCGATACACCGCCTGACAAGGTCCGGCCTGCCCTGCCTGACCTTGTTGGGAAGGTCCGGATCGCAAACAAGGGGACGCGCCATGCTTACCATGTCGGCCTTGCCCTTTTCAAGAATCTCTTCCGCAAGCTCTGCGCTGTTGATGCGGTTGGATGCAGCCACCGGCGCATGGTCCAGCGCGCTCTTTATGCCTTCCGCCATCCACACAAAACCGCCGCGGGGCACGTTCATTGTTATCATCGGCTCCTTTGACTCGTGCCATCCAGCAGTCACGTTGAACGCGTCCGCTCCTGCATCCTCCCAGATCCGGGCAAACTGCTTCATGTCGTCAAGCCTGTTACCGCCCGGGATCAGTTCGTCACCGACCATCCTTACAAAAATGGGGTAATCATCCCCAACCTTGCTCCGTATAGATTGGATAATCTCGGTTCCGAACCTTGCCCTGTTCTCCAGGCTGCCTCCATACTCGTCTGTTCTAAGGTTGGTGACCGACCGGACTCATGAATTGGCTTATAAGGTATCCCGCGCTTGCAATAATCTCAACGCAGTCGTAACCAGCCTCTTTTGCGCGCACCGCTGCTTTCCCGAACGCCTCAACAATTTCCTTTATCTCCTCGACGGTCAGTGCCCTTGGTTTTTCCTTTGAAAAAATCGGGGGCGCAACATCGGAAGCGCTCACAGCCTGCCGCCCGGTCAGGAACGTCATTTCATATCGTCCCGGATGCCACAACTGTATGTTCGCCCTGGCACCGTGCCTGTGAATGGCATCCACCGCCCGCTTGTGTCCGGGTATAAACCGATCGTCAGAAATGTCAAGGCCTGTCACCATTCCCGGGACAACCGGGCTGATGCCTATTGTGATGAGCCCGGCGCCGCCCTTTGCCCGGCGTTCATAATAGGCCACGGTCGCATCATTGATTTCGCCCATGGCCGTATTTACCGTCAATGCCGGCATAATGATCCTGTTTGGAATGGTCATGGACTTGATGGTGATCGGTTCAAACAATTTGTCAAACTGTGCCATAATTTACCCCTTTTCATCTGTTTTACACTCATAAATGGCTTCGTTTATAAACTTTGAAGCATTTTCGCAGGCCATTTTGCCACCTGTGTTCACCGCTATATGCTCAACGCTCCTTGGTGAAAAACTCATCTTTGCAGCGATCTGCGCTTCTTTTCCGGTCAACGACATTCGCAGTATCCCGCCAAAATACTCCGATTCAGACCGCTCCGGTTGGGTGTAATCCAGGAGATTACAAAACGCTTCCCAAACATCCATAACTATTTCTCCTGTTTTTTATCCCAGCTTATCGGGGCCATCTGCTCATCTGCGGAAATCAGCGCCGCCAGGTCGCTTTTAAGCCGCTCCCGTTCCTTTTCGCCAAAAATACTGAGGATCTCCTCATTTGCCCGGATCCTGACAGCCCTCAACTCTTCTTTCATGTCCGAGCTCCTGCCGGTCAGACAGACCCTGATAGCCCTTCTGTCCTTAAGGTCCCGTTCCCGGGTCACAAAACCCAATCGTTCAAGACGGTCAATCAAGCCGGTGAGGGTTGCTGAATCCAACCGCAAAAGCTCTGCAATCTCTTTTGGAGACAGCCTGTCACAAATCCAGAGGCACTCCATTATAAGGTACTGCGCAGGCGTTAATCCGTATGGTTCAAGCATGTTGCGAAGGTGTTTCTGTGCGGTCTGGGCTGCCCTGGACAGAAGAAAACACACGCAGGAACGCGGGTCATCAAGGTTTTCGAGCAAAGTTCTGTTTTTATCTTCCATACAATTATCTTGCATGAAAATTACTTGTATACAAATTATTTTCACCTGTCAACTCCTTTTTTCAGAAATGACAAAAAAACGCAGAAACTTTTGAATCGGCGCTTAGAGGTCTGAGACCACGGGGGGTAACGGTCTGCGCATTTGCTCCTTGACAAGCCGATATCTTATGTACCATTGTGGAAACGACCCGAAAATTGTCCTGTGAACGGTCTGCCGCCAAAGTCCCGTTCCGGGCAAAAACAAAACAAACCGCTTAGATATCTTGGGAGACCGGTTGGAATGAAAGCTCTTATGATAATGGTTGTTACTTTTTTGGGCTATATTGTCATGTACAGGCTGTACGGCCGCTACCTTGCCAGGAAAATTTTTGCCCTCGACCCGGACGCCCCGGTTCCTTCCAGAGAACTTGAAGATGGCGTGGATTACGTGCCGACCAAAAAAGAGGTTATTTTCGGCCACCATTTTGCCTCCATAGCAGGCACGGGCCCTATTGTGGGACCGGCTATCGCCATAATCTGGGGATGGCTGCCGGCTCTGCTGTGGGTGTTTTTTGGAAGCGTCCTCATGGGAGCAGTTCACGACTTTGGTGCCCTTGTCATATCAATGCGCAACCAGGGCAAATCGATTTCAGATTTCACTTCAAAATATGTCAACCCTCGTACCCGGTTTCTGTTTTTCCTTCTGGTCTTTCTGGAACTCTGGATAGTGATAGCGATATTCGGGCTGGTGATTGCTCTTATCTTCGCCAAGTATCCGGAGTCTGTGCTTGCAGTGTGGGCGCAGATACCAATAGCGGTCGGGCTCGGTTATCTTGTTTACAAAAAAAATATGGGGATACTTCTTTTGTCCATATTTGCCATAGGCCTGATGTATTGCACCATATTTCTTGGACCGTATTTTCCCTTTGTCATGCCTGCTGTTGGCGGACTTCCGCCTACAGGGGTGTGGACCATAATACTGCTGGTATATGCTTTCATCGCTTCGATCCTTCCGGTAACCACGCTGCTCCAGCCAAGGGATTTTATAAACTGTCACCAGCTCATCCTGGCAATGCTGCTTATGGTGCTGGGCGTTTTCGCCTCATCCCTTTTCGGTGGACTTGACATAGTGGCCCCGGCAATTCAGGCAACACCCAAAGAAGCCCCGCCGATGTGGCCCTTCCTGTTTATAACCATAGCATGTGGGGCTATTTCCGGTTTTCACTCCCTCGTCTCGTCAGGCACCTCGGCAAAGCAGGTTTGTTCAGAGGAGGACTCCCTTTTCGTTGGATACGGTGCCATGCTGATGGAGGGAGCGCTTGCCACACTTGTTATAATAGCCGTTGCCGCCGGCATAGGAATGGGCTACAGGACCGGAAACGGTGAACTGCTGAAAGGAACGGCCGCATGGTCACAACACTATTCATCATGGACTGCGGCAGCCGGCCTGGGTTCCAAGGTGTCGGCCTTTGTTGACGGCTCCGCCAACATGATCATGACACTTGGCATACCCAAAATGTTTACGCTTGCCATAATGGCGGTTTTCGTGGCCTCGTTTGCCGGCACGACACTTGATACTGCAACCCGCATACAGCGCTATGTACTAAGCGAACTGTTTGCATCCTTTAAGCTGGATTTTTTGACCGGCAAATACGCGGCAACCGGCATAGCAGTCGGCAGCGCAGCCGCGCTCGCATTTGCTTCAGGAGCCAGCGGGAAAGGCGCCCTGACGTTGTGGCCACTGTTCGGGGCCGTAAACCAGACACTTGCGGCCCTGGCACTCATTATAATCACCGCATACCTGAAGGCCAGGGGAGGTCTCAAATGGCTCATATCCGGCATTCCATCTGTCTTCATGGTGGCAATGGTGATATGGGCAACGATCATGAACCAGGCAAAATTCGTTCAAAGCCATAACTACCTTCTTCAGGCCGTAAACCTGGCAAGCCTTGTTGTGGCCTGCTGGATAATGATCGAAGGCACAATAAAAATAGTCCAAACCAAACCGGCCGGAAAGTAGTACAAAACCGGTCAGGGTATGGGACGCGCCCCGTGAAACGGATAATACCCGGAAAGATTTTTAAAGCGCTGGCCCGCGCCTGGCGAGTTGCAGACCAGGTAGCCAGAGACAGGGCAACCGGAGCGGTTGAATACGAGGCAGAAGAACTGGAAAACATATTTTCCATACTCGTTCTTGGCATATTTATAGGCATACCTGCACCACCTGTTCAGGTCACACTGGAACTCCTCCCGTACATGGAGCATGAACTGCAAATAATGACAAAAAAGATCACCACTGCTCATGATCCGCTGGCTGACCTGTTTTCAGTGCTGGATATAGACTGACCTGGTGTGGCAGGCTAACCAGGCTGATATGGCATCTGGCGGCGCAGGAAAGAGGACACTGCTTGTTTCAATGGATCCGGCCCACAACCAGGGCGACATATTTTGCGTGGCACCTGGTAACACGCAAAGGAAAGTCAGCCGCAACCTTTATCTGCAGGAGATAGACACCGACCAATGGCAAAAACGGTATCTCGAAGAGATACGATCCCACATCCGCAAAACATATCTTTATGAAACCGCTTTCAACCTCCAGGATCATTTCAACGTCCTGCGCTTCTCGCCCGGCCTTGAGGAATACGCAATGGCAATGGCCTTCGAACACGTACTTGAAAATTCATCGGGCATGGACATGATAATGTTTGACATGGCGCCCACCGCGCTGTCTTTAAGATTTTTCGCACTGCCCGGAATCACGCTTGCCTGGCTGGAACAGCTTTTAAAATTAAGACGGCTGATCTGTGACAAAAAGAAAATTGTTTCCCGCATAAAGCTCGGTAAACGTGAGTATGAGACAAAAGACCGTGTATCTGAAAAGCTTGAATCGCTTATAGAGCGGCATACCAGGCTTCAGGAAAGGCTGGCAAAAGGATGCGCCGTGAACCTGGTCATGAATCCGGATCCCCTGTCACTGGCCGAAACAGAGCGTATTTACAAGCGACTGGCCGACATTGGTATCGGAGTGTCGTGTGTTGTCATTAACAAGGCAGGAACAAAAGGGGCCGCTCCCGGCATACCCGCCTTTGCAAAAGGCCTTAAAGTAACATCCTTGCCTGTCTCCGGTACCCCCCTGATAGGGATGAATGCACTTACCAGTTACGCCGGGGATCAGGCCGAAGCCCTCCGCGTGTTTTACCAGGACAAAGACCGCGACGGCACAACAATGAGAAGGTTTTCAGATTATTTTGGTCACGAGTAAAAAAATCGGTATTCCAAAATAGTTATGGCATATAACAAATTAAGGATTAGTCCCGAGTCGAGCGAAGCGAGTGCTCGGGATTAATCCATGGTTCAGGAAGCCGCGGGGCCTTTGCGCATATAGGGGAAAAGGTTGGGGGCGCCCGGTGGATTTTTTTGATCAAACGCCCGGAAAGTCGCTAAATCTTTTAAAACTTCCG
>MZGQ01000077.1 GCA_002085115.1 Desulfococcus sp. 4484_241 | reverse complement strand
GCCAGGAAGTGCAGCCTGCAACCAGACCGGCTCTGTTACCGGCCTGGATATCAATGAAATTCAACTCCCTGGAGCATACCTGCTGTGGGTTGCCTGGCCTCTGTTTTTAAAGACACTCATTTTTTCTGCAGGTGAACATTTCACATGGGATGTGGCAACCAGGGGCAAATGCTTGGTCTTATACCGCCGTTTGGCAAATGAAAGGGGGGCAAGTGCCATGGAGTTGACGCGAAAACGGTTGATATTTATTTTAAGGCTCCTTGTCATCATCACCGCTTCGTACCTTATGCTGCTGTCACCAGGCGGACGGATTCTTAAATACTGGGTGTACGGCTTTATCGCTCTCTATTTGTCTTCCAACCTTGCTCTTTCCTTTATACCTGATAAGTATTTCTACCGGCCCGTACTTTTTTACGGCATAGTCGTTTTCGACATAACCATGCTGGTTATCGGCATATACTTTACCGGCATGGGCGGAACAGACCTCTATCTTGTTTTTTTCCTCATAGTTTGCCTGGCAACTCTTGGCTCTGAGTTAAAGAACCTGTGTGTAGCAGGAGTGCTTTTTTCATGCGTTTACGGATGGGTGTTGTATAAACAGGGTCTCCTGCAAGGCGGGATGGCCTCGACCGGCTATGCCCTGCGAATCCCGTTCATCCTTGTGGTAACTCTTTTTCTCGGTTACATCGTGGACACCCAGACCAAGGAGAAGCAAAGGGCGCTTGCGGAATCGGAAAAACGGTTCAGGAACTTTGTGGCCAATCTCCCGGTCGGCGCTTACCAGGTGACTCTGGATGAAACTCCCCGGTTACTTCTGACAAACCGGGCGTTTGTAAAGATGTTCGGTTACAGCAACTTCAAAGAAGCTCTTGCCATGCCTGTTGACTCATGCATGGGCATAAACGGGAAGAAGTTTACCGAACTGTTTCCTGCCGGCGACTGCAGACTCGACGGCTTTCCAGGTGACCTCAAAAGAAGAGATGGAACCGTTTTTAACGCCAGAATATGGGCCCGCCGCTATGAACACGGGGGAAAATCCATTATCGAGGGCGTTGTAATCGATGAAACGAGACTGAAACAGGCTGAAAGCGCTTTAAGTGAAAGCGAGAAACGGCTTAAGGCCGTCATAGACGCCTCTTTTGACCTTGTGTATGAATGGGTGCCCGAAAACGGCCGCTTGCTGTGGTTCGGGGATATAAATAAAATTCTTGGTTACCAGGAAACTATGGAGATCGACACAACCGGGAAGTTTCAGGAGCTGCTTCATCCGGACGATGCCGACCGGTTCTCCAATATGGTCATCAGTCGATCAGAAACGGTGGAAAACAAGAAGTTTTCTATCGAATACCGGATAAAAGACGGCAACGGTTCCTGGCGGTACTGGAGTGATCAGAGTGTTCCCCTGATGGATGAAGGCAACAGACCGGTAAAGTGGATAGGTGCGTGCACCGATATAACAAAACGCAAGGAGCTTGAGACCCAGCTCCAGCAGGCCCAGAAAATGGAGGCTGTAGGGCTGCTTGCAGGCGGGATCGCCCACAACTTTAATAACATACTGATGGGAATCCAGGGGTATGTTTCATCCATGCTGGTGTCCAGGCCCCCGTCAGATCCCGACCATGATATTTTAAAAAGCATAGAGCAGTCTGTAAACAAGGCTGCCGGCCTGGTCAAGAACCTGCTGGGCTTTGCCAGGGGCGGCGCCTACAACCCATCGCCGATCGATATCAATTCCATTATTAAAAGCGAAGACAAACTGTTTTGCGATACAAGAAAGGAGATCAGCATACATGAAGATCTTGACGAAAACCTTTGGGCTGTGAATGCTGACGCAAACCAGTTCCAGCAGGTGTTGCTGAATCTTTATATAAACGCGGCCCAGGCCATGCCTGCAAGGGGGGGGGATATATTCGTAAAGACGGAGAACGTGGTACTGGACAAGGCTGATGCAGCCGCTCACGGGGTTTTACCGGGAAGGTTTGTAAAGATAACGGTCAGGGACAACGGGTGCGGCATGGACGAAGCCACCATGAAAAAGATATTTGATCCGTTTTTCACGACCAGGAAGGACGGCACAGGAACCGGCCTGGGGCTCTCCTCTGTTTACGGTATCGTGCTAAACCACGGCGGTTTTATACAGGTGGCAAGCAAACAGGGCAAGGGAACAACATTTTTTATCTATCTTCCTGCCGAGGGGGTTGTGCTGCGGGAAAAACAAGAAAAAGAAGGAGAGGCAACTCCCATTGCCCGGGGCAAGGAGCGGATACTTGTCGTGGATGATGAGCAGATGGTGGCAAATGCCTGTGGAAGGCTGCTCAAAAAGTTGGGTTATGATGTGATAATTGCAAACAGTGGCCCGGAGGCCGTGGAGATTTACAAAAACCAGGGCAGCAGAATCGACATGGTTCTTCTTGACATGCTCATGCCGGGTATGGATGGGGGAGAGACATACGACAGCCTCAGGCAGAGCGATCCGGAGGTTAAGGTTCTCCTTTCAAGCGGGTTTAGTCTGAATCGTCAGGCAAAGGAGATACTGGACAGGGGGTGTGACGGCTTTATACAGAAGCCCTATAACATAGAGGAGATCTCACAGAAGGTCAGAAAAATTTTAAACAGCAAGGCTGATTAAAAGCAAGGACTGTAACGCCGCCTTGCAGATGGGTTCTAATACCCTGATGTTTTGGGGAATACCGAAAATGAGCGGAAGATAGAAACATGGCTAAAAGCAAAAATCCGTTTTTCAAATCCCGTCGCATGCGTCCTGCGGTGCTGATTACAGCCTTTTTTTTCGTTGGCTGTTTTTTTATCTTGTGGAACGTCGTGAGGGCCGACCGGTCCATGCGGATTTTTTTGTTAAAGGAAGCCAGGCTGGCGGCCCGGTCCATAGATATTGAATCTGTTCGCTCTCTTGTCGGGCCTGACACCTCCCGGGATGGCTCTGCAATCATACGCGCAAAAAGGTCCCTCGCAAGGGCAAGATCGATAGACGACAGGTGTACAGGAGCCTATCTTGTCGGAAAGTCGCATGACGGACAAGCCTTTCTTATAACCGACAGCGGATTTTTTGGATCTCCTTACGAATCTGTGCAGGAAAAGATACACGAACAGTCGTATACCATGCTGCTGAACGTGCTTGATAAAGGAAGCGCCGTTGTTAAAGGGCCTGTTTCAACCGGCCGGGGAAAACGCATGCTTGCAGCTGTCCCTGTCCATGATCCTGCGGCAGGACGTATTCTGGCAGTGTTTGGTATGGATGTCGGAGCAGGAGCATGGGGGGCTGCTGTTGCATCTAAAGCCGCATTGCCGGTGGGGCTGTTCCTGCTTATTGTGATAGGCATGGCCTCAGGCCTTGCATTGTCAATGCCTGCCGATGAAACCCCGAGGCCGGTCATGCGCAGGCTTATGGTGCCTCTGGTTGTGGTTCTTGTGCTACTTTTTTTCTGTACGGCCATGATGTGGTGGCGCCAGGAAAGGTCGTACCTTATACAGGACGCTGCTGAAAAGAATGCGGAGGTGACATCCGATTTTACAGAGATCATGGGCCAGAGGTGGGAGGGGATTGCGGCAGCCGCAGCGGTTATAGCCGGGGACGCACATGTGGCCGCGGCTCTCAGGAATGGCGACGGCAAAAGCCTTCTTGCGCGGTGGATGGCTGTGTACAAAGAACTCCGCGCAGCCTATGGTATCACCCATTTTTATTTTATTGGTCGTGACAGGATGTGTATTGTTCGCCTGCACGAGCCTGACAGGCATGGTGACAGGATAGACCGTTTTACAATGGTGATGGCGGAGCGTACCGGGAAGGTCTCCCACGGGCTTGAACTTGGGCCCCTTGGCACCCTGACTCTTCGCGTGGTTCATCCGGTTTACGATTCCAAAGGTCTTGCCGGTTACGTGGAGCTTGGTGTTGAGGCCGGGACCCTGTTGGAAGAGATGAAAAGAGGACGTCCCGGCTTCAACGTGGCGCTTCTGGTATATAAAGATGCCCTTGACCGTCATGCCTGGGAACAAGGCATGCAGATGCTGGGAAGAGATGCCGATTGGGACACTATTCCTGACGCTGTTCTGGTCTACACATCGAACCGCAGCCTTGTGGATATTTTTTTAAAGGCCGGGGGAAAAAGGCCCCGCGGCAAATGGTTTGACAAGGGACTTGAGCTGGAGGCGGAGGGGGCGGACTGGTTTGCCTCATCCTCACCGGTCACAGATGCCTCGGGCCGTGAGGTGGGCGCTATTATAGCAATTACGGACATCACCGCTGGCAAGGCTGCCATGGCTCAGTCTCTGGTCACAGCCGGGATTTTGTTTTCGGTTATTCTTGCAGCCGTGGCCGGATTTATCTTCGTCCTTCTTGGCCGTACCGATGCAGCGATACGTAACCAGCAGGAGATGCTGGAAGATCGGGAGAAGAGATACAGACGCATTTACGAAAACTTTGTTGATCTTTATTACAGGACAGATGAAAAAGGCACAATAGTTGACCTTAGCCCGTCGGTGGAGCCTCTGACCGGATACAGACGCGAGGAGCTTATAGGCAAGCCTGTCATCACTGTTTACCTGGATTCGGGTGAGAGGGAAGGCTTGATTCATGAGCTGGCAGCCAACGGCAGGGTGTACAACCATGAGCTTACCCTTGTAAAAAAGAACGGTGAGAAGACGGTATGTTCGGTAAACGCAAGAGTCATAATGGGCAAGGATGGCAAGCCCAGGGGTGTGGAGGGGACCATACGCGATATCTCCGAGATGAAACAGGCACAGCAGAGACTGGAGGAGGTAAACCGTAAGCTTGAGGATGCCATCAAAGATGCTAACAGGCTGGCTAAGGAAGCTGATAAAGCCAATAAGGCAAAAAGCGAGTTTCTGGCCAACATGAGCCACGAGATCCGCACTCCAATGAACGCTGTGATAGGAATGACCGGCCTGCTCCTTGAAACAGACCTTTCAGAGGAGCAGCGCAGGTATGCCGAGATAGTCCAGGCAAGCAGCGAGGCCCTTCTTTCGCTGATAAACGATATACTCGACTTTTCCAAGATAGAGGCAGGCAAGGTGGAGCTGGAAACGATTGATTTCAATCTCCAGGCATTGATGGAAGATTTTGCTGCATCCATAGCCGTGAAGGCACATGAAAAAGGGCTTGAGCTGCTTTGCAGGGTCGATCCTGATGTTCCGACCCTGCTGCGGGGCGATCCGGGCCGGCTAAGGCAGGTACTTATCAATCTTGCAGGAAACGCGGTAAAGTTCACGGAGAAAGGCGAGGTGGAGATAGGCGTCGCCCTTGAGTCAGAGACTGACACGGATGCAATGCTGCGATTTTCGATCAGGGATACCGGAATAGGCATACCGTCCGGTAAGACTGAAATGTTGTTTGACAAGTTTACCCAGTTCGACGCATCAACGACCAGGAAGTACGGCGGCACCGGCCTTGGCCTGGCCATATCCAGGCAACTCGTCAATCTCATGGGCGGGGAAATAGGCGTGGAGAGCAAAGAAGGAGTGGGCTCTATCTTCTGGTTTACTGCCCGGTTCGGTAAGCAGCCGGGCGGCGCTATGGCCGAGGTAATGCCGGTGGCCGATCTTTCAGGCGTGAGGGTTTTGGTGGTGGATGACAATTCCACCAGCAGGGAGCTGTTGAGAATACGAATGTCTTCCTGGGGTATGCGTGTTTCGGAAGCGGGCGGAGGCCCGGAGGCCCTTGACGCCCTGTATACGGCTGTTGACTCTGGTGATCCATACAAGGCCGCGGTGGTGGACATGCAGATGCCGGGTATGGACGGGGAGACGTTGGGCAGGGCCATAAAGTCAGATCCGCGCCTTTCCGGGACCCGCCTTGTCATGCTGACATCGCTTGGCATAAAGGGTGACGCCAAAAGGCTTGAGGATATAGGTTTTGCTGGATACCTGACAAAGCCAGTGCGTCACCATGAACTGTGTGATGTTCTCTCCCTGGTTCTTGGCGCAAAGGAAGAACCGCATTCAATAGTTACCCGCCACGTGGCGCGTGAGACTCTTGGCCGCATCAGGACCATGAAAGGGCGTGTACTGCTGGTCGAGGACAATGTCACCAATCAGCAGGTGGCTTTGGGCATAATCAGGAAGATGGGCTTGTCCGTGGATGCAGTGGCGGACGGCAGTGAGGCGCTAAAGGCGCTTGCCACGATCCCTTACGATGTAGTACTGATGGACTGCCAGATGCCGGTGATGGACGGATTCGAGGCCACGCGCATTATACGGGATCCCGGATCGTCGGTTTTGAACCATGATATTCCCGTAATAGCCATGACCGCCTATGCTATGCAGGGAGATCGCGAGAAATGCCTGAATGCAGGCATGAATGACTATGTTGCAAAGCCGGTTTCTCCCCACGCCCTTGCCGAGGTTCTTGCCAGGTGGCTTCCTGAGCCAAATACGGCCGAACCGGATGCTAAAGGTGAAGACAGGACGGAAAGCCAGGACTCTTTGGAAAAGGATTCCAGGGAAGAGAGCAGGGATGAAGCCTCCGCAGTAGAGTCCCGGGGGACTCCGACCGGGGATGTTCTGGCAGACAGGCCGATTAAGGTTCTGCTTGTGGAGGATTCGGCCGATAACCGTCTGCTGATCCAGGCCTACCTGAAAAAGACCCGGTGCACGGTGGACACGGCTGAAAACGGCGTGGTTGCCGTTGAGAAGTTCAAGGCGGAAAGTTACGATATCGTGCTCATGGATATACAGATGCCCGAGATGGATGGCTATGAAGCGACAAAGGCGATAAGAGAGTGGGAAAAGAGCAATAACAGGACGCCAACTCCTGTTATCGCTCTTACCGCGCACGCCACGGTTGATGATTACAACAGGAGCATTGCCGCTGGATGCACGGATCACCTGGTAAAGCCGATCAAAAAGGAGAGACTTTTTGATGCATTGAAAAAATATGCCGGAAATTTATGAACATATTGAACGTATCGCTGGAAGGGAGCCGGAATGACAAGCGGAAACGAAGACAGAATAGTTGTGAAGGTGGACGCAGATCTGGAGGACCTGATACCGGGTTTTCTGGAAAACAGGCGTGACGATATCGCTCAGATAAAAAGACTGCTTGATGAGGGGGATTATGAGAAGATAGCACGCCTGGGACATTCGATGAAGGGGTCGGGCGGAGGATATGGGTTTGACGAGATTACAAGGATCGGGGGAATGATAGAACAACTGGCCATGGGCAGGGATATGGACGGCGTCAGGCGTCAGCTTGAAAGCCTTTCAGATTATCTTGACAGGGTAGAGGTGGTGTATGGCTGAGAGCAGGAAGAAACCAAGAGTCCTCTATATAGATGACGATGAGAGCCAACGTGCGCTCGTGCATAAATTTCTCTCGACAAGTTACGATCTTTTTACTGCTGAAGAAGGGGCCAAGGGGCTGGAGATGGCCTCCAAGATCAGCCCAGATCTCATACTTCTTGATATAAACATGCCCGGTATGGACGGTTACGAGGTGTGCTCCCGCTTGCAGTCAAACGAGGAGACAGCTTACATTCCGGTGATTTTTCTTACAGCCATGGGGGATGAACAGAACAGGGCCAGGGCATTTTCCGTTGGAGCAGCTGATTTTCTTGTAAAGCCGGTTGACAGAAAACTTCTTGCGGAAAAGGTGGATGCCCATATTGTGACAAAGAGTTCCTGGAAGGATCTTAAACAGGAAAGGGAGACGTGGTACGAGAGGGTCCAGTCATCCGATTTTCTTGGTTTCAAGGAATACGTGGCAGCACAGGTGGAGCTTGACGCAGAGGGCAAATACCGGCTGTCAAAAGCCGCGCCTGAGGAGTTATACAAGGTTGCAGCCGAACTTGGCATAGAAGAGGCTGTGATGAGCCGGTTTATAGCAAAGTATCTCGGTCTTTCATACGTATCGGGCATAGACCCCGATTCGATAAGGCTGGGCGCCATGCCCACCGCATTTTGCAGGGCCAATAAAGTGGTGCCTGTCACAAATCCCGATTTATAATCTGTAATCCCTTTAATGTCGACCTGGTCCAGACCCTGATGAAATTTTCCGACAGGGACCGGATTGCCGATATCACCATAACAGAGCCGGGCAAGATAGATGCGTTTTTCACCAATGTTCCATCAGTCGAACCCGTAACTGCAGCCAGGAAGGCCACGGTACAACCTTCCGTGTATACGAAGCGGGTATTGGAAGAGAACGCGGTCCAAAATCTTTCGGTTGCGAAAATTGCAGACACCATCATAAATGCGGCGGTTTCTGAACGGGCAAGCGATATCCACATAGAGCCAAAGGAAAACAGCACCATTGTCCGGTTCCGCATAGACGGTGACCTGCGTCACGCATTTACTCTTAAAAAAAATACAGGCGTAATGGTTATATCACGTTTAAAAACGCAGGCTGGCATGGATATATCAGAAAAGAGAAAGCCCCAGGACGGAGGATTTGCAACCAAGCTGGGTGAGAGGGTTTTTAATCTCAGGCTTTCCACCACTTCAACGCCCAATGGGGAGAGTCTTGTCATGAGGCTTCTTGAACCTTACGCAAAGCCCAAGAAGCTCGAGGAGCTTGGGATGTCGGAAAAACAGGCCCAGACCATGGCGGCGGCGGCGGCCAGGTCCAGCGGCATGATTCTTGTCGTAGGCGCCACTGGTTCCGGCAAAACAACCACTATTTACAGCCTGTTACACAATATAGACTACAAGAGGCGAAGCATAATGTCTGTCGAGGACCCGGTGGAGTACCGCATGCCTTTCGTTAACCAGCAGCAGGTAAATGAGAAGGCGGGGGTAACGTTCGAAGCACTGCTAAGGGCATCGGTGAGGCAGGACCCTGATGTCCTTTTTCTCGGTGAGGTCAGAGACGGATTTTCTGCAAAGATGGCCATTGATTTTGCCAGCACAGGGCACCTCACGATAACCACCATGCATACATCCAACGCCACAACCGCAATTTTCAGGCTGGAACGCCTTGGCATAGACCGGGGGATAATGGCGGACACGGTCATAGCTGTAGTCGCCCAGAAACTGATAAAAAAACTTTGCCCGAACTGTAAAAAGGAAACCCCCATTTCGCCGGAAGAAGCAGAAATGCTGGCTCCCTTTACCAGCGAAATCCCTGATGTTGTGGCCCACCCCGTTGGCTGTCCCGAGTGCCGTAACACCGGGTATTCCGGGAGGGAAGGAGTCTATGAGGTGCTTGAGTTTGATTCCCATATAGCAGAAATGGTGCGTGCCGGAGAGCCCATTTCCAGGATCAGGGCTTTTCTGAGACAGCGTGGGGACTTTCTCATAAGTACACACGCAATTTCAAAAGTCAGGGATCTGGTTTTTGCTCCTGCGGATATTTTTGAAAAGGCCCTGGCAGAGGAGGAAACACACGTTGCCAAACCGGCTGCTGCCCCGGATGCAACGGTCATGCCTGATACCGGAAGGCATGATGATGATTCAGGCTTGGAAAGGCCCATATCAATTCTTTTGGTGGATGACGATGATGACACCAGGAAGCTGATCCGCCGTTTCCTTGAGACAGAAGGATACGATGTAACGGAATGCGCCGATGGCATAGATGCTCTCCTTTGTCTTGGCAAGAAACATGTTGATCTGGTTATTTCCGACATCAACATGCCCAACCTGGACGGTTTCAAGCTTCTCGAAATGGTATCCCAGAAAGGTGTCGAATCGCCGGTTATCCTGCTCACATCCAGCACCGAAACCACTTACGAGGAAAAAGGTCTGGGACTTGGCGCTGCCGATTTCCTGCGAAAACCTGTCAAGCGTGAGGTCTTGAGTCTGCGCGTTAAAAAGGCCCTTGGCAGAGCCAGGGGTCGTTGATCTCCACTTTTCCTATATCGCATGAGCTAAAACACCATGTCTTTTTTTGACGTGGCGATGGCTCTGAACTCCTCTTCAAGTTCGCAGAAGGCATCAACTATGTCGGGATCGAAATGGGTTCCTCTGTTGTTTAATATTATCTCTTTTGCCTTTTCGTGTGAATAGGCTTTCTTGTAAATCCGGTTTGTGGTCAGGGCGTCATAAACGTCGGCCAGCGCCACTATTCTTGCTGACAGCGGAATCCTTTTGCCGGAAAGCCCGGCAGGATAACCGGTGCCGTCCCATTTTTCGTGGTGGTAATAGGCGATCTCTTTTCCTATGGTGAGAAAGGATTTACCCTTTATCTGGGCTTCCGCCTCTTTTATGGCGTCACCGCCAAGAGAGGCATGCTGTTTGATTATTTCAAATTCATCCTTGTCCAGTTTTGCTGGTTTTAGCAGTATCGAGTCCGGTATTGCAACTTTTCCTTCCGGATGGTCGGCTATGCCATGGGCCAGGATCCTGCTGTATTCCCGTATCCTTTCCAGGTGCCCGCCCGTGTCCTTGTCCCTGTACTCGGCGAGCTTGGCAAGTCCCATTATGGTTATTCACGCGTATTGTTAAGATGCTCGTAGGCGCTTTGGAGTTCATCCTCAAGCTGTTTGCGCTGTGTTATATCACGCAGAACCAGTTGCATCTCGCTGCTTTGGTCTTGGCAGTTTATGCATCTTGCGTTACATTCTATGTAAAGCGGCGTGTTGTCCCGTCCGTTTATCCTGAACTGGAAGCCGGTTATTATTTCCCGTTCCGGCAGCTTGGCAAGCAGGTCTTTTTGTACACGGTCCAGGTCCTCGTTAGTGCCCATCCAAAAATACCAAAATTGAGGCCGGGCAAGCGGCGCGTTTATGAGTAAATTTTTGTCATCCCAAAAAAATGGGGACAAAAATGATCCTCAGCA
>MZGQ01000076.1 GCA_002085115.1 Desulfococcus sp. 4484_241 | reverse complement strand
CGGCCTTCTTCTCTTCTGTCAAAGGTTCGGCCACCGCGACATCACCGGCTTTATCGGCAGTGGCTTTCCCATCTGCATCGTCGGAAGCATCAGCAACCTCAACCGCGGCGGTTTCCTCTTCCTTGACCGGCCTGCGCCTTCTTTTGCGAATAACTTTGGTGCCTACCCTCTTTTGTTCCACCTCTTCGGTTTTCTTCCCGGTCTTGCCAAAAACTTCAAGGCGAACCTTTTCGGCGGTCTCTTCATCAATACTGCTCATATGACTCTTTACTTTGACGCCCATCTCCCCAAGCTTCTCTATCAGGGCCTTATTGGTCATATTCATGGACTTGGCAAGTTCGTATATCCTGATTTTACTCATCCGGTCTCCTTGTAAACACTTGCTCCTCAAGCAGTACTATGCAGTAGTTCCATTGCCTTCATCATCCGCAACGCCGGAATCTTCCTCATCGCCGCCTTTGGCCGCAACCTCCTGCTTTACATCTTTCTCCGGTTCTGCAGAAGATTTTTCGTCATCCCCGGTCTCCACGTCCCCGGGCCCTGGCTCACGGCCTTCACCGTCATCATCACCGGCATCAACAGCCGCCGATGCTTCAAGCGCTTGTGCAGTATCTTGCTCTGTCATCTCCTGTGCGACCTTCCGGGCATCTTCTATAATGACTTTTGCCACCTTTTCGTCAACCCCCTCAAGCTCGATGAGATCATCCACGTCTGCATTGGCAACATCAGATGCGGAAAAGTACCCCATTTCGCATAACGCGTTTGCCGTAATCACATCGATTCCCGGTATTCTCAGGAGAGAGTCATACCCTCGCTCCATCGCCTTAGTGTATACGGACTCGCTTTGCACATCAAGATGCCAGCCCGTAAGCTTTGAGGCCAGTCTGACGTTCTGTCCCTTTCTGCCGATAGCCAGCGAGTGAAAATCGTCGGGAACGATTATCTCCATCGCGGAGTTTTCCTCGTCCATTATCACCCTGGAAACTTCCGCAGGCGCCAGCGCGTTGCACACAAACTTGGCAGGGTCTATGTTCCATGGCACTATGTCGATCCTCTCCCCCCGGAGCTCCTTTACAACGTTCTGTATGCGGCTTCCCCGCACCCCGACGCACGCGCCAACCGGATCTATATCCGCATCGTTGGAAGCAACCGCTATCTTTGTCCTTCCACCCGCCTCACGCGCTATCGCCTTGATCGTTATTATCCCCTCGCTGATCTCGGGCACCTCGGTCTTGAAAAGATTAACCACAAAATCGGGATGCGCTCTTGACAGAACTATCTGGGGACCTGCCGACTCTTCCATGACCTTGATAACATTCGCGCGCACCCGGTCACCGCGGCGAAAATACTCTCCCGGTATCTGTTCACGCACGGGAAGAATCGCCTCTGCATCGCCTATGTTGACTATTACGTTGCCGCGTTCCACCCGCTGCACGATGCCGTTGATTATCTCGCCTTCCTTGTCGATAAAATTTTTGTAAACGGTTTTGCGTTCCGCCTCCCGCATCTTCTGTATGATAACCTGCTTTGCGGACTGGGCAGCTATCCTTCCGAACGACTCTGTGTCCATCTTGACGCCGAGGCTGTCGCCCAACTCGCACTCGGGATCGAGCTCTCTCCCCTCCTCAAGGCTTATCTGGAGATCCGGATCCTCCACCTCTTCGACGACCTCCTTGAACTGGAAAATCTCGATCTCACCGGTCTTTTCATCATAAAGAGTTTCGATATCTATGGTCGGGCCAAACCTCTTTCTGGCAGCGGACTTGATCGCCTCCTCAAGAGCCTTTACAAGAACCTCCTTGTCAATCCCCTTGTCACGGCTGACCTGCTCCACAACACGCTTTACATCCTGTATGATCATTGTTTGACTCCGTCCTCGTTCACAAGTTTTGCCCTTGCAATCTTGACGCAGGGTATTACAAACTCCCTGCCGTCGATCAAGACACCTACGTTCCCGCCGGAAACGCCAAGTAACCTGCCTTTGAAATTCCTGCGGCCCGAAACCGGCTCAACCGTCCTTATCCTGGCCGTTTTCCCGGCAAACCGCACAAAATCCTTCCCCTTTGCCAGCGGCCGCTCAAGGCCGGCTGATGAAACTTCCAGCGTATAATCTTCAATATCCTCCATGTACAGATCAAGAAGACCGCTAACCTGTCTGCTTATCCTTGCACAATCCTCTATGGTCACACCCCTTCCGCTTTCAAGGCATTCGATGTAAAGCCGAAGCACCCTTCCGCTGCTCTCTCTATGGAACTCCACAAACACGAGCCCCATACCATCCGACTCGCACACAGGCTCAACCAGTTTCCACACTCTGGCAACAACCGGGTCGTCACAACCTACACATGTAAATTCCGAACCTGCCATAGCCAAGTCCGCATAGTGCCGGTCCATCGGCCGGAACTAAAAATATAAATAAAAAACGGGCTTCTGCCCGTTTCCAACAACCACATCTGCCTGCTTCGCACCGCGGCCGCTCTCACACCAATCACCCATTACGGTGCCGATACTGGAGCGGGCAACGAGACTCGAACTCGCGACACCAAGCTTGGGAAGCTTGTACTCTACCAACTGAGCTATGCCCGCTCTGTTTGCAATTTTTTATGATAATGACAGATAAAAGTCAAGACAAAACAATAAATCTGTTTAAATAAACCTGGTTAACCGGTGTTTATGCATATTACGGAAAAACAGAAAAAACATTACAGGTTCGCAAAAAGGGAAAAATCCCATAAAGCCTATGGCGGCAAGGGGGGCTTTACAGTATGACTTGTCTTGTCGTCTTATAAAAGCGGGCCTGTAAACAGGCTGTGGTAAAAGGCAATTTATGGATGGAAACTAACTCAGGATATCCCTGATGGATGACAGCTCATCTGCTATCTCTGCAAGGAATTGTGACACCCTGGTGGAAGTTGTTTTGGAGCGGAGAAACTTCTTTGCGCCCTTCATTGTAAGCTTTTGGTTGTAAAGCAGGTGCTTGATCGCCAAGACCTGCCCAACGTCGGATCGGGTGTAAAGCCTGTGGCCTGCGTCTGTTCTTCCGGGGCGAAGCTGCGGGAACTGCGACTCCCAGAACCGAAGAACATGTGCTGCCACACCGGTTATCCTGCACACCTCGCCGATCTTGAAATACAGTTTATCTGGAATCTCCACCTCCCGGGGTGGCTCCGGGAAAAGCAACGGCACCGACGCGGTCTTTTCGTCCTGCTTTGACATGACAGCCTCGTCGATTATAGGGCGGCACGCAGCCGGGTGACCACGGCATCAGCCAGGAAGCTCGGCATTAAATTCGGCTACCAGCTTCTCCGTGGTTTCCGCATGGATCCGGTTGACAAACTCGTCCTTCAGTGTCTGGTCGAAAGACCTGTAAACAACCCTGAGCGACAGGCTCCTCTTGCCGGCCGGGACCGGATCCCCTTCATAAACATAAAGCAACTGTACCTTTTCTATCAGGGATTGCCCCTGCATGGCAAGGGCTTTCATAACAGCGCCGGCCTCGATGCTCCTGTCAACGATCATGGTTATGTCGCGCGACACAGACGGAAATTTTGATATGGGCACTGCCTGCCTGCTGTCCGTAAGCAGTGGCAGAAAAGCTGAAAAATTCAGCTCAAAGGCGAACACCTCCTGCCTTATCCCAAAACCGTCAAGCCAGGCGGATGAAAGTTCACCCACAGCGCCTATGTCCAGGCCGTTCAGGCTCACAAGCGCCGTATGGCCTGGCTTCATGTATCGACAGCGCCCGGGCGGCATGGCGGTAAAATCGGCATCGCCAAGGCCAATAGCATCAAGCATGCCCTCCAGGACTCCCTTGATATCGTAAAAATCGGTTTTCTCATCGTGACACAGCCACGAATGCGGGCGGCGCAACCCGGTCATCAGGCCGGCAACCATCTCCGGCTCGTCGGGAAGCTCACTGCCGGGCCGGGGCAGGAAAACCTTGCCGATTTCAAAAATCCGGATATCCCTCTCCTGCTGAAAAATATTGTCCCTCGTGTTTTTAAGAAGTCCCGGCACAAGAGATGTCCTCATAACGGACTGCTCCCTTGTAAGCGGGTTTAATATCTGAACAGGCGGTGGCTCATCAGGCCCTTCCACAGGGCCCATGCCATCACAGGCTTCAGGGCTGATAAAACTGTAATTCACAACCTCCGCGAACCCGAACCCTGCCATAATATCTTTTATCCTGTTTCGCCACACAAAACGGCCGGGCAACGTCGCCCCTTCTGCCGGAATCGTGGGAAAACTCACCGGGATTCTGTTGTATCCCCAGAGCCTCGCGACCTCCTCTGCGATATCTTCCGGCCTTTCGATATCCACGCGGAAAGACGGCACCGTGACTTCCAAAAGGTCTTCCTTGCCTGCCTTTCGGGAACCGATACCGATCGACGAAAGAAGGCCTGCAATCTGCCCGCCATCGAGCATGATGCCAAGCCGTTCGTTCACGGCGCGGACGCTCACTGACACCCTCTTTTCGGTAAATGGCACGGGATTTATGTCTATAACACCTTTCGCCGGTTTTCCGCCTGCTATCTCAGCCATGAGACCGGCGGCCCTGTCTGCGGCATAAACAGTTCCAAGCGGGTCGACCCCCCTTTCAAAGCGGTGGGACGCGTCAGTCCCAAGCCCCAGTTTTTTCGCCGTCATGCGGATACTGGCCGGCTTGAAACAGGCGCTCTCAATAAGCACCCGGGTCGTCTTTTCATTTATCTCGGAATTATAGCCGCCCATGACACCGGCGACAGCAACCGGCTTTTGGGCGTCGCAGATCATCAGCATTTCGGGAGAAAGCTTGCGCTCCTTCCCATCAAGGGTTCTGAATGTGGAATCATCACCCGCACAGCGGACAACAATTGCGTTGCCGGAAAGCAGATCGAGATCAAAGGCGTGCAGGGGCTGACCGGTTTCCATCATCACAAAATTGGTTATATCAACGATGTTGTTTATCGGCTTTAGCCCAACCGACAGCAAGCGGTCCCGAAGCCAGAACGGGGATGGCCCCACCTTTACGTCGAGCACCACTCTTGCAACGTATCGGGGACAGAGCTCCGGCTCTTCAATAGAAACAGAGGCGTAAGAGGAGACGTCTTCCCCGGTTTGGGGAACAGATGCGTCGGGTTTTTGAACGGCACCGCCGCAGATCGCGGCGACCTCCCTGGCCACGCCTATTATTCCAAGACAGTCGGCCCGGTTCGGCGTAAGGTCTATATCAAACACCGGGTCGGACAGGCCAAGCGCCCTGGAAAGCGGCATCCCAGGCTGTGTTTCCGGGGCAAGTTCAACAATGCCTGAGCGATCATCCCCTATTCCAAGCTCAAAGGCGCTACACAACATCCCTTCAGACGTAACCCCGCGTATCCTGGCTTTTGCGATCCTGACTCCTCCCGGCAGCTCAACACCGGGCAACACTACAGCGGTTACCAGTCCCTCTCTCACATTCGGAGCGCCGCAAACTATTGTAAGGGGATCTGTACCCGTGTCGACCCTGCAGACCACCAGGCGGTCCGCGTCAGGATGGGGTGACACCTCAAGCACCTTTCCGCAAAGAACGTTATCGAGGTACCCGTACCTGTCAAAAACGGTCTCCACCTCCAGGCCGGCCATGGTAAGAGCCTCTGACAGATCGGATGTGGGCATATCCACGGCTATGTATTCCCGCAGCCAACTCAGACTGACTTTCATCTAAAATTGCCCCAGAAACCTTATATCGTTTTCGAAAAATTTACGGGTGTCGTCTATATTATACTTTAGCATGGCTATCCGTTCGACGCCCATTCCAAAGGCAAACCCGGTGTATTTGGCTGTATCATACCCCACCTTCTCAAACACGGCCGGATGAACCATGCCGGCACCGAGTATCTCAAGCCATCCTGTGTTGGAGCAAATCCTGCACCCCCTGCCTCTACACGCCACACACCTTATGTCCACCTCTGCGCTTGGCTCTGTAAAGGGGAAATAGCTTGGCCTGAACCGCAGGCTGGTCTGATCATCGAACATCCTGTGAACAAACGCTGTGAGCACGCCCTTCAGATCACCGAACGATACCTTGCGGTCCACCATCAACCCCTCCACCTGGTGAAACATCGGGGTGTGGGTTACGTCGGAATCACACCGGTAAACCTTTCCCGGTGCTATGATCCTCAGCGGCGGTGTGCGTTGTTCCATTACCCTGGGCTGGGTGGGGGATGTATGGGTGCGAAGGACAACGTTGTCCGAAATATAGAAGGTGTCCTGCATGTCCCGGGCAGGATGCTCCCTGGGGATGTTGAGCGCCTCGAAGTTGTAGTAATCGGTTTCTATCTCAGGCCCTTCAACGACCTCAAAACCCATGCGCCCGAAAATCTCGCAAATTATCCCGGTAATACGGGTTACTGGATGAAGGGTGCCTCTCCGGACAGGTCTTCCGGGAAGAGAAACATCGATGGCGTCATCTTTTTCCCGGCTTGCCGCAATCCTTTCCGCCGCCCTGTCCAGAGCTTCCCGGATCAAGTGCTTGGCCTGGTTGGCCGCCTTGCCTGCCGCGGGCCGCTCCTCGGCCGGAAGTTCGGCCAGGGTCCTCAGAAAAAGGGTGACCTGGCCCTTTCTTCCCAGATATTTTACGGACAGTGCATGTATTGTTTCCTCGTCACTTGCGGACTCGATCTCCCGCAAGGCACGATCCCTTATCTCGTCGATTGATTTTGCCACCTCGTATCGCCCGTTTTTGGCCCGCCGGTTTTAAAAACAAAAAAACCTAAATGTTCTCAGAGGCAATCGCCGCAAGCTTTGAAAAACCGGCCGGGTCTGATATGGCCAGCTCGGCCAGCACCTTCCTGTCCAGATCAATACCCGCCTTTTTCAGGCCGCCAATGAGCTTGCTGTAGCTAAGGTCGTTCATCCTGGCGGCGGCGTTTATCCTGACTATCCAGAGCCTGCGAAAATCTCTCTTGCGCTGTTTCCTGTCACGATACGCATACGCAAGGGCCTTGTCCACGGTGTTTTTTGCCGTTCGAAACAGCTTGCTGTGTCCGCCCCTGAAACCTTTTGCAAGCTTTAGAATTTTTTTCCGGCGACGGCGCGCCTTGAATCCTCTTTTTATCCGCATGCTAAACCTCTCCTGTCTGCCAAGCTATTACCCGTTTCTCCCTTTGCCGCAATCAGCTTAAAGCCCGGGAAGAAGACGCTTCAATTCCTTGTTGTTGGTGCTGTCTATCACATGACTCTTCCGAAGGGACCGCTTCCTCTTTGCACTCTTCTTGGTTAAAATATGACTTTTATGGGATTTCGAATAGACGAACTTCCCGTTTTTCGTCCGCCTGAACCGCTTGGCGGCAGCACGGTTGGTCTTTATTTTAGGCATGTTAAACTCCCTGTCTTAAAAAAAGCGATTTTTAAAAAAAACACCACACATCATTCCGATCCTGCAAAGGCCGGTAAATACACAAAAAGCCTTTTGCGGGCGGCTCTGAAAGCAACCTGTCACAACACAGTTTTGCAAGATCCGCGTTTATGACTTCGGCGCCAATATCATAAAAAGGCTGCGGCCTTCGAACCTGGGCGCGTGCTCGACAACGGCAATGTCCCCGACCTCTTTTGCAATAGACTCGAGAAGCTCTCTTCCTTTTGCAGAAAGCGTTATCTCCCGCCCCCTGAAAAACACTGTGACCTTGACCTTGTCCTTTCGCTCCAGGAACCTTCGCATGGCGGAAATCTTCGTCTGCAGGTCATGGGTATCGGTCTTGGGACGAACCTTTATCTCCTTTACCTGAAACGTAGCCTGCTTTTTTTTGGCTTCCTGCCGCTTCTTTGTCTGCTCGTAACGGTACCGTCCGTAATCCATTATCTTGCAGACCGGAGGATTTGTGTTGGGCGACACTTCAACAAGATCAAGCCCCAAATCCTCTGCCGCAGCTATAGCCCTGTGTATAGGAAGAACTCCAAGCTGGTTCCCGTCAGGGTCTATCACCCTGACCTCTCTTGCCCTGATATCCCTGTTGATACTGGGTCCCTGTCTCTTAACTATGCCGGCCTCCTTTATCTGTCTGGGTTACTGTTGCAAACCGCTTTTTACCGCGGTTCCTCCTTTATCTGTCTGGGTTACTGTTGCAAACCGCTTTTTACCGCGGTTCCCGCGCTGCCCATCCCGGACAGCACAATCCACACAACACGGATGATTAAATCCATTAACCTGTCAATCCGGTTGTTTCAATTTTTAAAAATTTTTTATATTATATATCATGATATGTAAATGCAAGAAAAAAACGGGAACACCTCATCTTGCCGGGACTGTTTTGGATACCTGTACTTATCTGCCCCTGTTTTACCGAATCACGTTTTTGCTTGCCTTTTAAAAAAAGCGGATGATATTTTTATATGCCTTTGTTTTCAAGTTTTTTTTAATACAATGGGCATC
>MZGQ01000014.1 GCA_002085115.1 Desulfococcus sp. 4484_241 | reverse complement strand
ACGGCGGATACCTGATGGCGCTGCTTGCCAATGCCGTACTGCAGCATGCTGACATGCAGTGGATAACCATCTTCACTGCGGCTTTTCTCTCGCGGTGCGTGCCCGGCCCCGCCACTGCCACGGTCGATTCCCTTGGCAAGTCAACCCGTTTCGAGCGTTGGACCGTAGAGCTTTCCCAAAAACGGCAGAAAAAGATCCATGCCGTCTGCACCCTTACCGACAGAAACAAGGGTGCCGACCAGGTTTGTCATTACGAGGCGGCCCCGCCTGATCTTCCGAAACAGCAGGAGTGTGTCGAGTTTCCAGCCCTCCCGGGATACACGATATTTCAACAGATGGAGGTTTTGCTGGATCCTGCCTGTGCCGGGTGGCTTACTACCGGTAAACTGGTCGCCCGGTCTGAGCACAGGGGTTGGATCAGGTTCAGGGATGGAAGGCCCTTTGACATGCTGTCCGCCCTTCTGGTGGTGGACTCCTTTCCGCCTCCCATACTCGCAAGCCAGGGCATGGTCGCATGGGTCCCGACACTTGAGATGTCGGTCAATGTAAGGGAGCTGCCTGCCACAGAATGGCTGAAGTGTGTTTTCCGCTCAAGGTTCCTTGGCAGCGGTATCGTTGAGGAGGACGGCACTGTATGGGACGAAAACGGCACGCTCGTGGCTATATCAAGGCAGGTTGCACAGTTTCGTAAAACCGGCTGACCCCTTGCGGATATTGGCAAGACGCGGGGGCCACGGCCCTGGAGCCTATCTGTATGAAGTTTTCATCTTTTGATATTTCCTCCCTTTCAGACCGGGTGCTCGCGGGGCAGCGGCTTATGGCCGGTTTTGACGGCACCTGCCTGAACGACGACCTCAAGCACCTGATCCGCGATCTTTGTGCCGGTGGCATAATACTGTTTTCAAGAAACCTCGACGGCCCGGACGAAATCAGGGACCTTTGCCGCTCTGCCATGGACTACGCCGCAGAGTGCGGACTGCCCCCGCTTTTCATAGCAATAGACCAGGAGGGCGGCCAGGTCGCAAGGCTGAAGGAGCCGTTTACCATATTCCCGGGCAATCCCTCCATAGAGGATCTGCAGGCTGCCGTACGTTTTGCCGAGATAACGGCCTGCGAGCTGAAATACGTTGGGATAAACATGAACTTTGCTCCTGTGCTGGACGTTTCCGGTGGAACACAAAACAGTATTATGGCGCAAAGGACGTTTCCGGGCGGGCCGGAAACCGTGGGCCGGCTCGGGCGCGCAGTGATAGAAACGCTTCAGGCAAACGGGATCCTGGCGGTTGGCAAACATTTCCCCGGCATAGGGCGCACAACTTTCGATTCTCACGTTGACCAGCCGGTTCTTGAAACAGGGCCCGATGATCTGGAGCGCTTTGACCTGCCGCCTTTCAGGGAAGCGATCGCAGGGGGGGTGTCGGGGATCATGCTTTCCCACATACGCTACACAGGAGTTGATAAAGATGTCCCGGCCAGCATGTCCAGGGTGATAGCGCATGATCTTTTGAGAAAAAAGATGGGTTTTAACGGCCTTGTAATGACCGACGACCTTGACATGGGCGCTGTTACCAGGCACTACCGGCTTGAAAACGTGATAGATGCGGTTGACGGTGCCGGAATAGACATCGTTCTTGTGTGCCATGCAGGCCCGGCCAGGCAGAGGGCTGTTGACCGGTTCCTGGAACTGCTCCAATCGTCGGACGAACACAGGGAACAAGCCATGCGGTCGGTTGAAAGGATAATGAGAACAAAAGCCGCACTTTGATCGATCTGTCCCGGGCCATACAGCCGTCCCTTTGCAGACCGCTGTCATCCGGTTTTGGACACCGGGGCAGGAACCCTTGCGTAAACATCGCTTTCTATGCCGGCGGTTTTGCCTTCCCTTAGCATGAAAAAGCCTGCCGCCGCTATCATTGCCGCGTTGTCGCCGCATAGGTCCAGGGGCGGGACGTGAAGAACCAGGCCCTCGTTTTCCGCTTTTCTGCGCAACATTCCGGTTATGGTCCGGTTTGCCGCAACACCGCCAACCATGGCGATATGACGGCACTCCCTGGTCTTTGCGGCATGTATGAGCTTGTGGCAGAGAACGTCGGCCACTGCCTGCTGAAATCCTGCGGCTATGTGGGGCATTTCTTCATCAAGCCGCTCACCCGCTTCTCTTATCACACGGCCTGCCGCTGTTTTTATGCCGCTGAAGCTGAAATCGAAAGATGATTTGTCAACAAAGGGCCGTGTAAAATGAATCTTTTGCGGGTCCCCCTTTGCCGCAAGCTTTTCTATGGCGCTTCCGCCTGGATAACCAAGCCCCATCATCTTGGCTACCTTGTCGTAAGCCTCTCCTGCAGCGTCGTCCCTTGTCTGGCCCATCAGTTCGGCTCTGGTGTGTGACACAACGTGATAGACGGCGGTGTGCCCCCCGGAAGCAAGCAGTGCGACAAAAGGAAACTCCGGCGCAGGAGAAGAAAAAAACGCGGATGCCAGGTGCCCGTCAAGATGGTTTACCCCGATAAGAGGAATTCCAAGTGCCCATGAGAACGCCTTTGCAAACGAGAACCCGACCAAAAGCGCGCCCACCAGCCCGGGTCCCCTTGTTGCAGCCACCGCGTCCAGACGTTTTTCAGATACGCCGGCCTGCAAAAGAGCCTGCCGCGTTACCGGTACTATGTTTTCAATATGCTTGCGCGAAGCAAGTTCAGGTACGACTCCCCCGTAAGGCGCGTGCGTCTTCACCTGGGACGCAACAACAGAAGACAGGATCTCCTTTCCGTCAACAACTACGGCTGCAGCTGTCTCGTCACAAGAGCTCTCTATTCCAAGGATTACGCTTGATGTTGATGGCAATTCCATGTGGCGGGAAGTTATTTACCGCGCCGTACAGGCGGGCGTTTCAAACCTCAGCCACCCTTGCAGGCAAAATCCTGCTGGGCTTTTTCGAGTTTATCCAGATAGTCTGAAAAGGCTTTTTGGATGCGCGCCATAAACCCGGTTTTGGAAGACTTTGCAACTGTTTTGCTTTTTTTCATCTGTTATACCCAAATTTTTATGTGACCTTTTGCTCATGCCATAACCACAGCAGGGTCACTGTCCCTTTTTTGAGCTATTTCACCTATAATAAAAGGTTTTTCTCCCAATGCAAGTATGCTTTCCACAGCGTCGTCTGCCATTTCCTGCGGGACTACTGCAACCAGGCCTATACCGTTGTTGAATGTGCGTGTCATTTCGGCCTGTTCGATATTGCCCGCCTGTTGCAGGAAGGTGAAAACAGGCGGGATCTCCCACGAACCTTTTTTTATGACCTCGGCCAGTGTCCTGCCAAGCTCGTCAATATGAGCGTTTATATCAAGATTCAGGACTTCGAAGCATATCTTGCGCACCAGTGAATAGCCATTGCTGTGCAGCCCGCTTGCCGCTATGCCGATTACCGCGTCTCCAACGTGAATGTCTGACCCGTCTATTATGGCGTCATCCGACACTATACCCACGGTGAAACCTGCAAGGTCATACTCATTTTCATTATAAAACCCGGGCATTTCAGCTGTTTCACCGCCTATCAGGGCGCATCCGGCCTGTTTGCAGCCCTCGCCTATTCCCTTTACAACGTCGGCGGCTATCTCTGTGTCCAGTTTTCCCATCGAAAGGTAATCCAGGAAAAACAGAGGCCTTGCCCCCTGGACGGCAATATCGTTAACACACATTGCAACAAGATCTATTCCTATTGTATCGTGCCTGCCGGTCATGAAGGCGATCTTCAGCTTGGTACCAACCCCGTCGGTAGAGCTGACCAGGACCGGGTTTTTCAATGATGAGAGGTTTAAGGCAAACATCCCGCCAAAACCGCCTATATCACCCATGGCTCCGGGGCGTCTTGTGGATTTTGCAATTTTCTTTATCTTTTCCACAAAGGCATTTGCCTTGTCGATATCAACGCCGGCGTCAGCGTATGTGATGGGCTCCATAACCTGTTCCTTGAATATCGTGTTTTCAAACGAAGGCCATACTATCCCCGGTGCGGTTTAAAGTCAATTTGAATCCAAAAAAAGAGTTTTTTTGCATGCCTGTCACATCGTATTCTGTGAACCTGCGTGTAACGCAGTTGTTTTTGAAAATATTGATTTTTGAAAATGGCCGATGGTACAAGACAGTGAGTGTCCAGCCACATTAAGTGCCGGACGGGTGTTAACAAGACAGGGAAGACAATAATGGACAAAGACAGAAAACTATCAGTGTCCAAAAATCGGTTTTTGACAGCATAATTGATAAGGGCAACCTGTTTTTTATTTTAGAACCGGTAATAATAAATTCAGGTGATTATCAATCAAAAAGGGCATTGGAGGTTTATTTTGGACAACAATGACAGGAAACGAAAGATAAACGAATACATTCAACGCGATTCGTTTGCCCGTTTTTTAGGGGCCAAAGTTGAAATTTTAAAGCCGGGTCATAGCCGGGTTACTTTAACAATTACAGATGACATGCTTAATTTTCATGGACTTACCCACGGCGGCGTTGTTTTTGCAATAGGAGACATGGCTTTTGCCGCTGCGAGCAATTCCCATGGGCAGACGGCAGTAGCGCTTAACGTCGGAATCAACTTCCTGAAAGCAACAACCTCCGGGGATCGGTTGGTTGCCGAGGCTGAGGAGCAAACTGCGGCCGGACCAATAGCCCTGTACGATATAACCATTCGAAATGATCGGACCGGGGAACTTGTGGCAAAGAGCCAGGATCTGGTTTATCGGAAAAAGGAATGGTTCGCAGCCAGGGACGATAGCGGTTAACGCTCCCGGTTTACCTTGCAAAGATACGGGCAGTCTTGCCGTAACATCAAATTTTTGTTAAGGTTATGAAAATTTCAAGGCGTATGTCCAATGGCTAACCGCATGAAAAAACCTGAACACAGCAAAGGAGAGCAAGATGAAGATGGAAGATTACATACGTGCTATAGCAGGAACGTTATACCTGTTTCAGTCGGCCTCGGCTGGTTTGTAAGCAAGTACTGGTGCCTGTTCACAACATTTGTCGGCCTGAACCTGCTGCAATCCGCTTTTACAAGGTAGTGTCCCACGATGACCATACTTGAAAATCTTGGTGTGGAAAAAAACGGGTAACCGCAAAGTGCTCCACCATATTTTGGGAAAACATGGCAGCCGGTGGGCCCTCTTTGGCATTTCTTGATCTGCAGGCTGAAAATAACAACAGGAGAATCATGATGAGACGATCTTACACATCTTTATTTCTTGCCCCGATTATAGGCGCTGTCCTTTTGCTGCTGGGAGTCTTGCCGGTTTTACGGGTATCTGCGGCCAACATGTCTGACGACCCGGCTGCAAGGAGAATAATGGAGAAGGTGGATGCCCGCGATGACGGACAAAGCATGACCGCGGACATGAGAATGGTCCTGATTGACAAAAACAATGAAAAACGGGACAGGATCATGCGGTTGTTCTCAATGGACAAGGGACCGGACACCTACGTGCTGATCTTTTTCACCGCCCCTCCATCGGTAAAGGATACCGGTTTTCTTACCTACGATTATGATGATCCTGACAAGGACGATGACCAGTGGCTCTATCTGCCGGCGCTTAAAAAAACAAAAAGGATTGCGGCAAGTGACAAGACCGATTCGTTCATGGGATCGGACTTCTCCTATGCTGACATGACAAAAAGCGAGCTTGATAATTACCATTACAAGCTTTTGAAAGAGGGCAGGGTTTACGGTCACAAGGTTTGGATTATCGAAGCGATTCCACGCAACCAGAGGGTTATCGATACATACGGGTACACCAAGTCGGTGGTGTTTGTGCGCCAGGACAACTATGTCATAGTCCGTGCGGTCAGCTGGCTTGCCAAGAGCAACGAGCTGAAATACATGGATGTAAAAAAACTTGAGAAAATAGACAACATATGGATTCCCACAGAGGTCCACATGATTACGAAACGCGGCAAGGCAACCATACACAAAACCATACTGACAAGGACGAACGTTAAGTTCAACCTGCCGATGGACGCAGACATGTTCACCGTGCGCAGGCTTGAAAAGGGCCTGTAAAACAGAGGCATTCAGGGATAAAACGGCAGTCTCCCGCACAACAGTGAGGAAGATTTATGAATCAACGTTTTTGGATTCCGGTTTTATTTTTTCTGGTTATATTTTTATCCCTGTCCGGCCCTGGCATGCTTATGGCAGAAGATGCACCCGCGGGTTCAGGATTTTCGCTCGATGATATTCTGTCCGGGTTTGACGACACCGTCGCTCCATCAAAAAGCCCGGCTGCAGAGGAGGCTGCACCTGTCCAGCGGTCATGGGACCTTTCAGGCTACCTTAAACTCTCAACCATCTTCAACATAAACCACGATGCGCCGGCCATAGGCCAGACCGACTACCGCGGGCTTTCGCGCATGAGAACCGAGCTGAACCTTGAACTTGAAACAGCCCTTTCCGACAGTTGGAACCTTAAAGTTACGGGGAGGGCCTTCCACGACTTTGCGTACAACATCAAGGGCAGGTACAACTATACATCCCAGGTCCTGAGCGATTACGAGGACGAGGCGGAGTTCCGGGAAACCTACATAGAAGGCAGGGTGCTGCCGTCGCTGGATCTCAAGGTGGGTCGGCAGATAGTTGTATGGGGAAACTCCGAGACCTTCCGCGTCACAGACATGTTAAATCCCTTAGACAACCGCGACCCGGGCCTGGTGGACATAGAGGACCTGAGGCTGCCGGTTTGCATGGCAAAGGCGAGTTACTACGTCGGGAATTGGAGCATTGCGGCAATAGCCATCCCGGAGATGCGGTTCGACAAGCAGCCGGTTTACGGCAACGACTTTTTCCCCTTTGCCCAGCCCCTGCCGGATGACCATATCCCGGCCGAAACACCCGGCAACACCGAGTTTGCTGTTTCCGCCAGGGGGGAGTTCCACGGATGGGACCTGTCGCTTTACGGCGCCAGGCTTTTTGATGACCAGAGCCACTACGAGACGATTGGCACAAGAAACATGGGTGGAGTCCTGGTACCGATATTCAAAAGGGAACACTCCCGCATCACCATGGCCGGATGCTCGGCCAACGTGGCAACAGGAAACTGGCTTTTAAAAACCGAGCTGGCATTTACCGACGGCCACCAGTTCAACAGGACCACGGACAAGAAAAGCCGGGTCAAGGGACTCGTAGGGTTCGAATATTCCGGCCTGACAGACACCACGCTGACACTGGAGTTTGTACATACCCATATGTTCCACTACGAACCGGTCATGGGGCTTTTGCCCGATTACGAGGTGGAGGATCAGTTCGAGGCTGATTTCCGTGTAACCAGAAGCATGTTAAACGATCGGCTCAACATCGTTTTTCTTGCCCTTGCCAGGGGCGGAAGGGCACAGGATGGTGCATTCGAGCGCCTTACCGCTGATTATGATATAAACGACTATGTTACAGCCACGATAGGATGCGTATTCTACCAGGACGGCGAAAACCCGCTTTATGATAACATCCATGACAACAACAGGGTGTTTTTCAATTTAAAGTACAGTTTCTGACCCGTTTCGCCCCTTGAGGCAGGGCCGGGGCGGGATAAAACTCCCTGTCAAAAAGGGCCGTGCCGATTGATGAAAAAACTTTACTCGCCGCGTAACGAGATCGAGCTGTCCATGATTAAAGGGATCTTTGATGCCGAAAGGATCGCCTACTTTGTGCAAAACGACCATTTCGGATCGCTGCTCATAGGACCAAGTATCGATCTTCTAACAAGAAAAAACATCCTTGTAGATGAAAACGACTTTGACCGGGCGGCTGGAATCCTGACCGACCTTCTTGCGAACACGGCGGTTTTGAAGGAAACGGACGCCCCATCCTATTCCGCCTGGGACAAGTTGCGAATGGCCATGGAGTTCCTGCTGTTTGGCTGGATAGTGCCCGGCAAAACATTGCGAAGCAGGCAAACCGGAGGAAAACAGGGGGCTGATGTACGAAAGCCCCTTTTCAGGAAAGGAGGCTGCCATGACACAAGCAACAATAAAAGCTCTTGAGGGATTGAGGGATCCGTCCACCATCAAGTGGTACGCCATTCCACTTCTTGCGATTGTCCTGTATGTATACGCCCGCGAGATCAAGGAGGCGAAACAGACCGGCAACTGGGACGCCGTGCTGGCGGGACTGACCCTGTTCGGCATGGATTTTTTCAACGAAACCTGCAACGGGTGGATAATGCATTTAACCCGGCGCTCCGCTTTATGGACAACGCCCGGGGACACGGCGCTCAGGGTAATGGTGGGATGGAATATCGAAATAATCTTCATGTTTTTGCTTGCGGGGATAATCTATTATCACTGCCTGTCTGAAGAAAAAACACTTACCATCCTGAAAATACCGGAAATCTGGTTCTGGTCCATAGCCACCTCGGCCTTCTGCGTACTTGTAGAGTGTCTGCTGAATGCCGGCGGCCAGCTTGTCTGGGAGTACTCCTTCTGGAACCGTTCGTTTTTCGGGGTGTGGCTGATCTTCCTGCTTGGCTACTTTACCTTTTTCTGTGCCATAAACCTGGTTATAACCAGGAAAACCATGCGCGCAAAACTTTCGATCCTGGGGGTTATATATGCCGTGCCGGTCATTATGAACGTTCTTGCCCTCGGTATATTGGGCTGGAACTACTGATCTTAATTTTTAACATGCGCTGCCGGCCATTTTCCCTGTGCAATGGCCGGTAAAAGCCCGGCATATCATCAGCAGGGCCGGCGTTGATGTTAATGGTGGCAAAACATGCGTATAGCAATAGTGGGGGGCGGTCCGGCCGGCCTTGTTGCCGCACTTTACCTTTCAACTCTCCGCGGCGCAGAAATAGTAATCCACGAAAAACAGCAAAAACCGGTTTATTCGGCCTCGCTGTGCGCAGAAGGGGTGTCGCTTGCCATACTGAGCAGGCTCGAAAAGGACACATCCTTTGACTCATCGCCTTATATATCAAGGAGGGTGCGAGGCATACGTGTTATATTTCCAAACGGCAAGGACGGCTACATAGCCCAGGCGGGAGCGACTCTTGACCGCACCGCTTGGCAGCAGGGCATGGCGGCTTTTCTGGAAAAAAAAGACGTTCTTTTCAACTGGGGTTCTGCCATCACAGATCCTGCCGGGACAGACTGCGAGATCCTGATCGGAGCGGACGGGCCGGCATCCAAAATCAGGTCTGCAATCGGGGGGCGGGCCGATATGGTCCCGGCCGTACAATACAGGATGCGTATGGACAGGCCGGGTGATTTCCTGGAGTTTTTTACAGGCGAGATGTTTTACAGCGGCAGCCACAACGACGGCTACGGCTGGATTTTCCCGAAGCGTGACTGTTTCAACGTGGGTGTCAAGGGAAATTTTCCCGCCCTGGACAGGTTCCTGGAGGCCTTTGACATTAAGGGCGAAATTCTGGAAAAAGCCGGCGCTCCGATAGCCGTAAACGGAACCGTGTGGGAGAAAACACAAAGTGGCATGAAAATCTTCCTCACAGGTGACGCGGCAGGGCTGACAAACCCGGTCACCTGCGGGGGGCTGAGCCCTGCCATAGCCTGCGCCGGTTTTATCAGGCAGGCGGTCATACGGGGAGAGGCCGGCACATACACCTCCCTCATCAGGCGCCACGGCTACGACCCGGCATACTGGAACCGGGTGCACGCTCTCTTTTATCCCCGGCAGCAAATCCTTAACCAGATAGGCGAAATCCTTAACGGTGGCAGGGCCAATCCGCCATCACCCGCAGCCATGCTGCGGATGTTTCTCCATCCGGCAGCCGGAAAACACTGCCTTGTTATGCTGCCAAGCCTTCGGCGGTTGAAAAATGTCTCATGGTAGGCCCTGCCGGAATAAAAAAACCAACTGGCCCGGTCAGAGTATCAAGATAGGTATATCCCATATGTTGATACCATGATCAAACAAACCGTCGTAACTATTTTGGACAGCATTGATTGACGTGCTGCTGATAAAGTATCTTCAACTCAAATCGAAATTTGATTGATCGTTATCCAACCTGGTTGCCTTTTTTCGCCGGAACCTTTTTACTTACAGGGGATTGTGGGAATGGATCGACAACCTGTTTGATGTATTGTCAAAACGGATATGGCCGGTTCAGCAACAGTGAATGCTTTTTAATTTGGACAGCACCATTGAAAAGGGTAACCTGTTTTTGAAAGAAGAATTTAAGATGAATAATTTAAAATGGTTATAATAATAAAAATGGCATTTTTTAGATCATTTTGGACACGATTGACTTTTCACATTCCATGGATTCCGGACGATTATCGTTGCAGAATATCTGTTTTTTGGGTAAAAAGAAAGGCTGATTTGTTTTTTAGCTCGAATAGATTATCGGGCCTTTATTATGTCTGTGGCGGGAACAAAAGAACGGCATCGTCTGGCCCTGCTGGTAAACATTGAGATGAGTGGAAGAGACAAGGAGGTCTTTTATGGCTGAAACCGTGACTATTATAATAGATGGAGAAAAATATGAATTTCCGGTTATTACCGGCAGCGAGGGAGAAAAGGCCATCGATATCCGCCAGCTTCGCGCAAAAACCGGCTATATCACATATGACCCTGGATTTGGCAACAGTGGAAGCTGCAAAAGCGCTATCACATATATGGATGGAAAAAAAGGTGTTCTTCGTTACAGGGGATACCCGATAGAGGACCTTGCGGAAAATTGCTGCTTTGTTGAGGTATGCTACCTTCTTTTGAACGGTGATCTCCCCAACCGTTCCGAGTACCAGAGAGTCAGCGTGATGCTAAACGATCATTCCCTGGTGCACGAGGATATGCAGATATTTTTCCAGAATTTTCCCCGCTCTTCAAACCCCATGGGCATTCTATCCTCGATGGTCAACGCCCTGCGGAGTTTCTATCCCGAGCTTATGACAACCGAGGAGGCCATGGAGATTACATTCATGAGGCTTATATCCAAGGTGAGAACCATGGCAGCCATGTCCCACAGGATTTCCAGGGGCCACAAGATCGTATACCCGCGTCCCGACTATTCATACTGCGCAAATTTTTTAAACATGATGTTTGACTCTCCGGTGCGGCCTTACGAGATCAAAAAGGAGTTCGTGGACGCTCTTAACATGTTCTGGGTTCTTCATGCCGATCATGAGCAGAACTGTTCCACCTCAACGGTAAGGGGGGTTGGCAGCGCAAGGGCAAATATTTACGCGGCCCTGTCAGCCGGCATAGCAGCCCTTTGGGGCCCCCTGCACGGTGGCGCAAACAGGGCAGTGGTTGAGATGTTGGAAGATATAAGGAAAAACGGTGGTGATGTAAAAAAGGCCGTGGAGAGAGCAAAGGACAAGAACGATCCGTTCAGGCTCATGGGTTTCGGGCATAGTGTCTACAAGACATATGACCCGCGCGCTAAAATAATGAAAAAGATGTGCGACAAGGTGCTTGCGGTGGCGAATACCCAGGATCCGCTGCTGGATATTGCAATGCAGCTTGAGGAGGTGGCCCTGAATGATGATTATTTCAAGGATCACAACCTTTATCCCAACATAGATTTTTACAGCGGTATTGTCCTGAGAGCTCTCGGCATCCCGGTGGAGATGTTTACGGTCATGTTTGCGCTTGGGAGGCTTCCGGGCTGGATAGCACACTGGAGGGAGCTGATGGACGATCCGGAAAAGAAGCTTTTCAGGCCAAGGCAGGTATATGTCGGCGAGACCGAAAGAAGGGTTATTCCTATAGACGAGCGGTAAGTTTGTTTTTTTGTTTCTGCCAATGGCATATATACAGCTGTACCGATGGCCGGGCAGCCGTCCCTCCCATTGAAACCAGCATGTGGAAGGGCTGAATATTTATCTCGAAGGCTTGCGCCTTGGGTTCTAAACGATACATAGAGGTTGCTGTAAACCTCCCGGTTTTCAGGACATACACCTACCTTGTGCCGGAGCGGCTTTCCAGGGAGACGACTGCCGGCAAGCGTGTGGCAGTCCCTTTTGGCAGACGGCTTGAGACCGGTTATGTTCTTGGTGAGGCATCTCTCATAGACGGATGCCAGATAAAGGCGGTCGAGCAGGTTATAGATAATACCCCCCTGTTTCCTCCGTCCATGACAGAGCTGTTCAGGTGGGTGGCGGACTACTATATCCATCCGATAGGCGAAACCATATCCGCCGCCCTGCCCTCGGGTAAACTGCCGGTGCGGGATATGGACCGGCCAGTGGCGGCAGGGAAAATCGCTGCCGGGGATATCCCGCCCGAGCTGACCACGGAGCAGAGAGCGGTTGTCGATGATGTCGTGGCACGCCTCGGCTCAGGTTTTTACCCCTGCCTTCTTGCCGGGGTCACCGGCAGCGGCAAAACCGAGATTTACATGCAGATCGCCGGCGAGGTTGTCAGGTCTGGCGGCACGGCCCTTGTCCTCGTGCCTGAAATATCCCTCATATCCCAGTCGGAAAAACGTTTTGTGGCGCGTTTCGGCGATGACGTGGCAGTGCTGCACAGCGGCCTGACAAGGACGGAGAGGTGGCGCAACTGGATGAGAATCCTGCGCGGGGACGCGCATGTGGTGATCGGCACGAGATCCGCAGTTTTTGCGCCTCTTGATTCACCCGGTGTGATCATAGTGGACGAGGAGCATGATACTTCATACAAGCAGGAGAGCGGTCTGCGTTACAACGCCTGCGATCTTGCGGTTGTGCGCGCCAAGCTTTCCGGGTCGGTCGTAATGCTTGGTTCGGCCACCCCGTCGGTTCAGTCACTTTACAATGCAAAGATTAAAAAATTCCGGAAAATTTATACGCTGAGGCGCAGGATAAACCAAATGGAGCTGCCCTCTATTAAAGTAGTGGACCTTCGGAAGAGGGAGCCCCGTCGCGGCGCAAGGGCACTGATAGGAGAAGAGCTGTATACCGCTATGAAGGAGACCCTGGAGCAGGGCAACCAGGTTATGCTTTTTCTGAACCGTCGCGGGTTTGCCAGTTTGCCGGTGTGCGCGTCATGCGGCAATACCATGAAGTGCTCAAGGTGCGATATAACACTTACGCTCCACAGGAGAGCGAACGCCTACAGGTGCCATTTCTGCGGGTTTTCCCTTCCCGCGACCGCCTGTTGCGATAATTGCGGATCATCATCAATAAAGCAGCTTGGGATTGGGACCGAAAAGGTCGAGGAGGCCGTGCGCCAGCTTTTTCCCGACGCTGTTGTGGCAAGGCTCGACAGGGACACAACCACACGGAAAGGTTCCATGGCCCGTATCCTGAAGGATATTGAAGCCCGCAGGACAGATATCCTGGTCGGAACGCAGATGATAGCAAAGGGGCATGATTTTCCCGGCATAACCCTGATCGGTGTCATATGCGCAGACCTTTCACTGAATTTTCCGGATTTCAGGGCCGGGGAGAGGACGTTCCAGCTGCTTGCCCAGGTGGCAGGCAGGGCCGGCAGGGGCATGGACCCCGGCAGGGTCGTGATGCAGACCTATAACCCGGAACATTTCAGCATAGTCGCTGCGACGCAGCAGGATATTGATTCCTTTTATGAGCGTGAGATCGCTGTTCGCAGGCAGCTTCGTTATCCTCCCTTTTCAAGGATGGTCCACCTGCACATATCGTCAACCGATTTTACAAAAGCCAGGGAAAGGGCCAGGGAGGCAGGCGAGGCCTGTATGGCATTGAAGGACAGTGAAAAAGAGATGTTTGGCGCCATAGAGGTCCTTGGCCCTGTTGAGGCTCCCATATATAAACTTTCAAACAGGTACAGGTGGCAGATACTTTTGAAATCTTCCGCTGCTTCACCTTTAAAGAGTTTTGTCCGCAGGCTTCTTGAGGAAAGCGGTGCAAGGCTGAAAAGGGGCGGTGTGCGCCTGGTGGTCGACGTGGATCCGTTTTTCATGATGTAGCCTGCCTGTTTTGCGCGACCCCGGGTTTGCCGCTTTGGCATTCAATCTGTAATCCTGTTTATCCTGTGTCCATCCGTGTTTATTTTGCAGTGCATCAGACAAACGGCATGTCAAACAGCCGTAACCACCGGCGTTTAATGCGCCTTTTTTTGACGGTGCCAAAGAAAAGCGTCAAAACAGATATGTTTTTGTTTTTACGGCAGGCAGCAGATGCTGGAACCATATTGCGTTTTGACTTTTTTTTGCCAGGGGAGTATCCTGTCCACGGTATAACAGGTGGAGGTGACCCATGCTTGTTGCTGTAATGAGCGATTCCCACGATAATATTCCTGCCCTGCGCAGGGCGGTTTCCATTTCCGTTGACAGGGGATGCGGCATGATTATCCATTGCGGTGATTTTGTCGCTCCGTTTATGTTAAACGAGCTTGACGCGGCCGGTATGCCTGTGCACGGGGTTTTTGGAAACAACGATGGAGACCGCTACCTTCTCACCAAAAACTCTCTTACCGTTTGCAAAAACATCACGCTGCACGGCTGGTTCGGAAAGGTGGACGCCGGTGGACGCACCATAGCCTTTATTCATGATGGCACTGTTGCAGACGACCTTGCCGCAGGCGGCAGGTACGATATCGTGTGCTTCGGGCATTTTCACGTATACAGCAGGAAGATGGTTGGTAACACGCTGGTGTTAAACCCCGGCGAACTGCTTGGAAAGGACGGACCGCCCGGTTTCTGTATCCTGGATACGGAAAGCCTGCAGGTGGAGAGGGTGGAATGCAAAGGTGATTGAAGGATACGTATGCCGTTGCAGTGACGGCGGAAAAGGAGGAGTGCTCATGGACTCTGTCAAGAAAATTTGTGCCGTTTTGATGTTAACTTTTGCGGCCTTTGCTTTTGCAGCCTGCCGGGCGGATGCTTCCCCGGCTGCAAAGAGTGGGACACCTTCCGCCGTGGTGGAGGAGAAGGTCTACAAATTTTCCACAGTGCCTGAAGGCACGGATGTGACCCATGATTTTGTTATAAAGAACACCGGCACCGCGGTGTTAAAGATAAACAGGGTGCATCCGGGCTGAGGGTGTACAGTGGCCTCCTACACGGAGAGCATCCCCGCCGGCGGTGAGGGGAAAGTGTCTTTAAGGGTAAGGACAGCCAATTACGGCGGCAACCTGATCGTAAAACACGCAACTGTGTATACGAACGATCCTGACAATACGACCATATCTCTTGTTATTACAGGTAAAGTCGAGAAGGTGGCGGAGATAGTGCCGCGGCAGGTTCTGATAAGCGGCCCGGCCGGTGCAGCGATTCAAAAGGTGGTGCGGATAACACCGGAAGAAAAATACGCATTTGCCGTTACCAACGTAATGACCCAGTCCGGAAAATATATCGATGCAAAGATTGAGAAAACCACATACAGGGGAAGGCCTTCCTATAACCTCGTGGTGACGAACAAGATGGGTAAACCAGGCAACTATATTGACTATATCTATGTAGCAACCGACAGCAAGGTGGAGCCCAGGCTGAGGATCCGGGTCAGGGGAACCATTTTTGCACCGTCCGGAAAATGACGCACGAGCCCGCAGCCAAGAGGAACAATAAAAGTGAGCAAGGCCGCAGCATTTAAACGTGAGACATAAAACATAAAAAATGAAGATGGTTGGAATGCCCGAATGAAAATAAAAAAGATCAAGGTCGTAGCATTTGATTGTGACGGCGTCCTGTTTGACACGAACGATGCGAACCGTGCGTATTACAACCGGATTTTAGAGCGCATGGACCTGCCGCCTATGACTGACGAGCAGTTTGCATATGTCCAGATGAACACGGTAAAGGATTCCCTGGTTTACCTTTGTGGCGAGGACAGGCTGGACGAGGCAAACAGTCACAGGAGGGGGCTGGGCTACACGCCTTTCATAAAATACATGAAAAAGGAGCCGGGTATAGAAGATGTGCTTGCTCGCCTTGATGCTTATGGCCTGCATAAAGCCATCGCCACAAACAGGTCGAACACAATGAATCAGGTCCTCGAACAGCATGGCCTTGCCGACAGGTTTGACATGGTTGTTACGGCGCTTGATGTTATGCGGCCGAAACCTGCCCCGGAACAGCTCCTCAAGATACTTGATTATTTCGATGCAGAACCGGCCGAGATGCTGTATATAGGAGATTCCGTGCTTGACTCAGAGGCCGCGCGGTCAGCCGGTGTTATTTTCACGGCTTACAAGAATCCGGAACTGGATGCCGATTTTTGCGTGAACGATATGGAGGGGGTTCAGACTGTAGTGGACGGTCTTCTTGTCCCGGCTCTCTTTTTAAATGATAAACCATGAAAGTGTCGCAAAATCTCCGGTTGAACAGATACCGGAGTGAGGGAATGGCCGGTTTATGCCTATGAAACATCGCTTCATGTTTATCCTGGTTCCGGTCCTGCTGTTTTGGCTGTTGAGCGGCTCTCCTCTTTTGGCCGGGGAACATCACTACAGAGTCTATACCGTTGAGATATCCGGGGAGGTGTCCCCCACGATGGCGGCTTATGTCAAACGGGCGCTTTCCGATATCCCCGACGGCGACAACCAGCTCATAGTGATGAAGATGGATACTTTCGGGGGCCGGGTCGATTCAGCGCTGACGATAGTTGATCTCATAGTCAACTGCCGGAAGGGGGAAACCATTGCGTTTGTCACAAAGAAGGCCATATCGGCCGGGGCGCTGATAGCGCTTGCCTGTGACGGCATAGTCATGAAACCTCACACCACCATAGGGGATTGTGCCCCTATTATGGTGGACAGCAAGGGGCCAAGAATGATGGGCGAGAAGTTCCAGTCACCGCTCAGGGCGAAATTTCGTTCTCTTGCCAGGAAAAACGGCTATCCCGAAGCCCTTGCAGAAGCAATGGTGACAGCTGACATGGAGGTTTACAGGGTGGTTGCCGGCGGCAGGACTGTATACATTGACGATGTGGAATACGCCGAGCTGGACAAGTCGGAAAAAGCGAAAATCACATCAAAGAAAACCGTGGTCAAAAAAGGCGAACTTTTAACCATGGACGATACCGAGGCATTAAAATTCGGGTTTTCACGCATGACAGCCTCCGGCCTGGCCGACATGCTGCGTTCCATGGGGATAACCTCCTACGACATCGTTCCGGTAAAGCGAAGCTGGTCCGAGAGTTTTTTGAGGCTTCTTGGCACTATCGCGCCACTGCTCATGCTGGTTGGGCTGGGAGCCGTCTATACCGAGATAAAGGCGCCCGGCTTCGGCGCTCCGGGGATCGTTGGCATAATCTGCCTTGCACTTTTTTTCATGCATCAATACGCCGTAGGGCTTGCAGGCTATACCGAGCTTTTGCTCGTTTTGCTTGGATTTGTACTTGTGGCGCTTGAACTGTTCGTGCTGCCCGGATTTGGAATCGCAGGTATTGGTGGAATACTCTGTATCATAACAGGACTGGTGCTGTCGCTGCAGGGGTTTGTTCTCCCGGACCCCGCCATGCCGTGGCAGACCGACCTGATGGTCTCCAACGTTATAGAGGTCCTTTCAGCGGTGCTTGCCGCTTTCCTTGTCGCACTTTTTATATTGAGGTTTGTCCTCCCCAGGCTTTCAGTGGTTGTGAAAGGCCCTTATCTTGAGACTACCTTGCACGACGCCAGGGCCGATTCCCGTGCAGTGGGCGGGGCGCGCGCCGGTGATGTGGGAGTTGCGGTAACGCCGCTTAGGCCGTCCGGCAAGGTAAAGGTTGGTGATGCCGTGTATGATGTGGTTACCGAGGGCGGGTTTCTTGAAAAAGGAGCGCGGGTGGTTATAACAGCCATAAGGGGGAACACGATAACAGTAACAGGGGAGGGGGAACGTTGAGTCCGTTAACCATTGCCGTTATTCTCCAGTTTGCGGCCGTTGCCGTTATTGTGGCCGAGGTTATAATCCCGTCCGGCGGCCTGCTTGGCCTTCTTTCTGCCTGTCTGGTAGGATACTCGCTTTACATGGTATTTTGCGATGTTTCGGTCAATGCCGGGTACCTGCTGCTTGGCATCGATGTCGCTGCTTTGCCTCTCGTAGTGCTTGCCTGCCTGAAACTGCTGGCCAAGTCGCCCGCGACTCTCAGGACCGAGCTGTCGAGCAGTGCGGGGGTTACATCACAGTCACCTGGACTGGAAACACTCGTTGGAAGAAAAGGGGTGGCACTCACCAACCTCAGGCCGTCAGGCATTGCCGTGATCGATGGCAGGCGGGTTGACGTAGTGAGCCGTGGCGAGTATATTGATAAAGATTCCGATGTAGCAGTCATTGCAGTGGAGGGGAACCAGGTCATTGTAGCAATGGAGGAGTGAACCGGGGCAATCGGCTTTGGATTTCCGGCGTTTTGCCCTGTTCCGGTTTTCAACAATACCTTAAATTCGGAGGAACAATCCATGAACCCAAGTTTCATAATAATGTTTTTACTTGTTGTTGCCGTAATAGTGCTGTTCTTTTTTGTGGGTTCGGCCATATCGTTGTGGGTACAGGCCTTGGTGTCCGGAGCGCATGTGGGGCTTTTTAACATAGTATTCATGCGGTTTCGCAAGGTACCGCCAAAGCTCATAGTGGAGTCCAAGATCATGGCCACAAAGGCCGGGCTGGATATAAGCACCGATGAGCTTGAATCCCACTTTTTGGCCGGCGGTAATGTCGCCAGGGTGGTCCAGTCACTTATAGCCGCGGACAAGGCAAAGATCGAACTTTCCTTCAACCGTTCGGCCGCGATCGATCTTGCCGGCAGGGATGTGCTCGAGGCGGTTCAGATGAGCGTAAACCCGAAGGTTATAGAAACCCCCATGATAGCGGCTATGGCCAAAGACGGCATACAGCTTAAGGCGGTTTCGAGGGTAACGGTAAGGGCCAACATTGACCGCCTGGTGGGCGGCGCCGGCGAGGAGACCATACTTGCAAGGGTCGGCGAGGGAATTGTTACTACCATAGGGTCAGCTGAGTCGCACAAGCATGTTCTCGAGAATCCGGATCTTATCTCAAAACGCGTGCTGGAAAAGGGGCTTGATTCAGGCACGGCGTTCGAGATTCTTTCCATCGACATAGCTGATGTCGATGTTGGAAAGAACATAGGCGCAGGGCTTGAGACCGACAGAGCCGAGGCGGACAAGAAGATAGCCCAGGCAAAGGCGGAAGAGCGCAGGGCCATGGCCTATGCACAGGAGCAGGAGATGAAGGCAAAGGTGGAGGAGATGAGGGCAAAGGTTGTCGAGGCGGAATCAAAGATCCCGCTTGCCATAGCCTCCGCCTTTGAGAAGGGAAACCTTGGGATTCTGGATTATTACAGGATTAAAAACATTATGGCCGATACCCAGATGAGATCCAGCATAGCATCTTCCGGGACGGACAAGCCGGAGGCGAAGAAGCCATGAGCCTTGATACCTTCATTTCGATTCTTTTCGTAGTTTTTATAATCCTGTTCCAGGTAGCGGGCATGCTTGTCAAGAGAATGCAAAAATCGGGAGGAACTTCCCGTGCCGGCAGTCTGATTGGCACATTTATGGCACGTATAAAAAAGGAGCTTGAGATGGCGGTCTCCGGTTCAGGCGGAGCGGAAGTTGCAGGTGCCAAGGCCATGTCCGGATGGGACGAACTTATGCCGGATGAGCAAAGGGAGCAGGTGTCGCAGGAGCCGGAGCCTGCTCCCGTAATGGTGAGAGAAGATGCAGAGGATGTTCTTCCCGGCCCCGGGGCAGCCGTAATTTTGCAACCCCTGGAGCAGGATGAGGATGGGATCAGGGCTGCAGCCGATGCGGAAAGCAGGGCTGCCACTGCAGGGCAGCCGCTGCCGGACAGCACAGCGGCTCTTCCTTCGATTGAGGAACTTCGCAGGGCTGTTGCCTGGTCCGAGATACTGGCCCCTCCCCTTGCGCTGCGGGAGGATTGGCAGCCTGGAAGGGACGGGGCATGATATGGCCTGTGCCGGGTCTGATGGGGAGCGCCTTTATGTTTTGTGGGGATACCAATAACAGGCCTGAAGGGTTAAACGAAAAAGGGAGGAGACCATGAGACGATTCGGTATAGTCTTTTTTTTCGCCTTTGCCGCCATACTGTTTTGCTTTTTTGGCTGCGGCAAGCATAGGCTCGATTCCGGAAAGTTTACCGGCAACGTTTATCACAACAAATATTTCGGGCTGACGGTAACGCTGCCGGTCGATGTTACGATTGCTCCCAGGGCCAAAGAGTCCGGGGATGGGAACAATGCTTCCACGCCAAAGACGCTTAATCTTTTTACGGCTTATCTCTATCCTGATGAAAAGGAAGTGGTTTACAATCCGAACATAATCTGCATGGCCGAACATGTTGACAAGGAGCATGGTGTCGTAACGGGACGTGATTATCACCTGCATAACAGGAAAATTATAGAGTCGATGTCGGCCCCGGTCACCTTTTCAAAGGATGTAATATCACAGCCTCTTGGCGGCAAGGCTTTTGACTATATGCGCGTGGCGATTCCTCTGGCCGGTTTTTCAGTAAATCAGCAGCTTTATGCAAGAAAGATCGGTGATTATATCCTGGTGTTTGCTATTTCCTATACAAACAGCGACGAGAAAAACAAACTTGAGGGGATTTTAAAAACGATACGTTTCGATTAGCCAATGCAGTTTTTCATTTTGATTTTGATTTCATAAATTTAGCTTGCCGAATCACAAAAACCCTGATAAAGATGGCAAAATAAAAATACCGGGGCACCTGAAACTTGCGTGCCGGGGATTGTGTGTGCGCGCTTTATGCTGTTTTGAATAAAGCAGGTGTGCCAAAAGTGCGGGGGGGCAGGTTTGGACAGGGGCCCGAACCGCTCCGGATTTTATTGGGCAGTTGCTTTTCAGGGGAGAAGGTATAGGCAGAATAAGCAGAAGACAATATATAAGTGGCCGCTTTGAAAAGGCCAAACTCATGGATTGTTTTCCATGGCTCGTGGCGTTGGTTGCCATATGGGAGCCATGGATGTTCAGGTCAGCATACCAAAACTTCAGGATTACCTGTTTTTAACCTCACAGACAGTTTTCGCTTTGCCGGTCTGCCAGCGTTACAGCTTCAAATGTTGTGTTGTATACTTCTGCTATACATCTAATATATACTTGATTTTATATTATTTTATACCTGTCGTGCATCTTTGCGCGCCGGTTGGCCCGTGGCTGCGGGCGATTATTGGAGACAGATGTGTGTCGGATTAAAAGTATCGGGAGACAAAAATTGTAACCAGTGTGCCCAAAAAGGGCTGTTTTGTCTGCATTCGGGTTTTCTCACTTTGCCATGTGGACTGATTATTTTTTTTGGGGGGGGAGGGCAGGGATGGGTGTTATATTATAACTATTGTAATTTATTTAATATTTCAAAACAAACGCAGACTGTTCGTTTGTTTTTTTATCATTTTGTTTTTTTAGGCATGTTTTTTGCTTAGAGGCGGGCGGGTTGTAAAAGATTGGTTGATTTATGGAAAACAGGTATTTAAAGCGGACAGGGCCAAAAGGTTTCATGCCGCGGCAGGGGCTTTTATGCGCCTTTTTTGCTGCATGGCTCCTTGTGGCCTCTGCAGGGCCCGGTTTTGCGGCCGGAACCCCGGCAGGTTCTGTTATAACGAACCGTGCCACGGTGGTCTACACGGTTGGCGGGTTATCCCTGTCTGTATCCAGCAACACGGTGTCTGTGGTGGTTGCAGAGATTCTTGACGTGACAGCCACATGGCAGGACGCTGCATCTGTGAATGTTTTTGCAGGTGATACCGACAGGGTGCTGACGTTTCTTGTCACCAACACCGGTAACGGCACGGACAGGTACTCGCTGTCGGTAAACGGTTCCCTTGCGGGAGATGATTTTGACCCGGTTCCGGCGGGCATTTACCTTGATTCAAACGGTAACGGAACGTATGACCCCGGTACCGATGTCCAGTATTCGGCCGGGGCCAACGACCCGCTGCTTGCCGCTGACCAGTCACTGGCGGTTTTCGTGTTAAGCGACATCCCGTCAGACATTGGTGCGGGAGATATCGGCTCTGTCATGCTTTCGTCCGTCTCCATTGACGGTGGGGGCATGGCCGCGGGAGCGGTTATCCCGGGCGGAGGTGACGGCGGCGTGGATGCCGTGGTCGGAAGCTCCGGTGCAAGGGCGTCTGCCACCGGCAGCTATGTCGCATCTGTGGTCGTGGCCACAAAATCGTCATTGGTTGCCGATCCTTATGGAGGCAGCCGGGTCATCCCCGGGGCCGTGATCACCTATACCATTGTCGTGTCGGTATCAGGCGCCGGAGCAACGGCGTCGGGCGTGACTGTCGAGGACCCGGTCCCTGCAAATACCACCTACGTTCCGGGTTCACTGACATTGAACGGGGTCGGCCTTACCGACGCGTCCGATGGCGATTCAGGCGACGTGGGCCAAACAACACCAGGCACGGTTACTGTTTGTCTGGGGGACCTGACTTCGGCATCCCCGGCCCAGACCATAACTTTCAGGGCTACGGTGAACAGTGGCCCTTAAATTACCAACCCTAAGGGTAAGGAGGATTTTATGAAAAACAAAAACAGGAACATGGGTCTTGTCGTTATGGCCATTTCCCTGTGCCTGCTCTTTTCCGCAGCACCAGCGTTTGCCGCGGGCAAGGGGCTGATCGAGTTGAAATCGGTCGCCGAGGTGGAGGTCAAGGCGTTTAACGACGAGGGCAAAAAGGTCCTGGTAAGAAAACCGGCCGGCAAGGTTCTGCCGGGCGACGAGGTGATATACACCACTTACTACAGGAACATCGGCAAAAAGGCGGCGGAAAATGTTGTCATCACGAATCCGGTGCCCGAGCACATGGTGTACAAGGCCTCAAGCGCCGCGGGAAAGGATGCCAGAATCACCTTTTCCGCAGACAACGGCAAGACCTTTCATCCGGAGGGCAGGCTTTATGTTACAGGCCCGGACGGTAAAAAGCGGCCGGCAAATCCTGAAGATTATACCCACGTGAGATGGACAATAACCAAATCCCTTCCTCCGGGAGCAGAGGGGTTTGTAACATACAGGGCGGTGCTAAAATAACCGGCATCATCCAACAGTGCGCGCAG
>MZGQ01000075.1 GCA_002085115.1 Desulfococcus sp. 4484_241 | reverse complement strand
CGCCACATACTGCTTTTGAACGTATCTTTCAGGGAGGATGCCTCGCTGTTTGAGAAGAAGAAGGCGCTGGGCGGCAAGTGCGAGCGTATAAAGAATATCGTTCAGGAAAGCAGCGTAACTTGGCAGGACGGTTTTATCGAACTGGTGGAGACAAACGACCTGTTCGGCAATTCGGCCGAGAAGATAGCCGAGGCCATCGTTGCTGCTGTGGAATCGGGAAATGCGTGAGCCCTCTGAAATAAGGATTCCTTCGCCTTCCCGGAGGCTGCCCCGGTGATTAACCTCTCCACTCAGTATCGTCAACCGTAGTTTTGAAGTCAGGAGTCACAACGGATGGCATCTCTTCGTCTGCCGTTGCGTCGATATCTTTTTGCGAAGGCTTTCCGACCAGAACGATACCCTTTTGCGGACATTTTTTTGCAGCTTCAAATATGTCTGAAAGATCGTCCGGGTTGTAATCGTCATAGTTTATGTTTGCAAGGTTTTCCTTTACCGCAAACAGGCCGCATGCCCGCTCGCACGCCTTGCATCCCAGGCATCCAACGTCGCAAACCTTTTTAACATCCTTGCCTGTGTCCTTGTTCGAGCAGAGCACAGCGAAAATACGATCCGCCCTGAACGGGGTCATGGTGATGATGTTCCTGGGGCATGCCTTGGCGCAGGCCCCGCAGCCCACGCAGGCCGTATAATCCACCGTGGCAAGCCCGTCGACGACGTGTATGGCATCATACATGCACGCTTCGACACAGTCACCGAACCCGAGGCAGCCGTATGTACAACCCTGTACGTCGGCAATTATGTTGGCGGTGGCACATCGCCGTTCACCGTGGTACTCGCTTATACCGTGCTTGTCCCTGGTGTGAGCGTTGCAGTGAACAATGGGTCTGTATGGGAGTGATTCACCAATTTCAACTCCCATTATCTGTGCTACCGCAGCCGCCACATTGGCACCGCCAGGCGCGCACTTATCAACCGGGGCTCCCTGTGTTACAACAGCTTCGGCATATTCGCCACAACCGACAAAGCCGCAGCCGCCGCAGTTGGCCCCGGGCAGAGCCTCGGCTATCGCCTCTATGCGGGGGTCTACCTCTACGTGAAAAGCCACGTTCGCCCATCCAAGGATATACGTGAATATTATCGCCATCACCACCAGGGTTCCGGCTGCAAGTCCGATTGTTACCGACGACATAATCAACCTCGCATGAAATATTTATTTATCGTTTTGCTCCTGTTGCGGTATAACCAGCTTGTGTGCCAACGCGAGTGACGGCCCTGCGTCATCCGGTTTGACAGGGGTAATGCTGGCCTGCTGTACCGGTTTTGGCATGAGTGCCTTTCGCAGGCCGGAATCGACGCCTGTGAATCCCATGAATCCCATGGCCAGTATGCCGGCTGTCACCAGCGTTATGGCCGCCCCCTGGAACGGTTTTGGAACATCGCACATGTCAAGCTCTTCACGGATGCCGGCCATTATCACTATGGCTATTGTAAAACCAACGCCCCCGAAAATCGCCAGCACCAGTGCCCTTCCAATATCCCAAGCCTCTGCCGGGTTGTCCACCACCACCTTGCTCATTATCATAAGACACGCGAACAGGATGGCGCAGTTGGTCGTGATCAAGGGGAGAAAAACCCCGAACGACTTGTAAAGGGGCGGGAAAAACTTTCGAACATACATCTCAACAAACTGGACAGAGGAGGCGATGGCAAAAATATAGACGATATAGCTTAAAATGGTCAGGTCAACCGCTTTTGCCTGTTCGGCGGGCAGGAAAATCCCGGCTATAAACGTGGTTACCGGCGCGCCGGGGATAAGGATAAAGGTGGTGACGACCCAGCTGATAAAGGCTGCTATAGCCATGACAAATGTCACAGCGCATCCCATGCCGAAAGCCATGTCTATGTTTCTGGAAACACCGATGAACGGGCATATTCCAACAAAATAGTGAAGCACGAAGTTGTTGATAAGGGCCGCGCTTATTGCTATCAGGAAGATGTCTATAAGGTAGTTCATTTTACAACCTCAAACGGTTATGCGTTGTTTTGTTTTTTCTCTTTTTTGGAAACAAACCAGTTTACCGTGCCCATCAACAGGCCGAAGGTGAAAAATGCACCTGGTGGAAGGGCCATAATCACCCAGTTCGGCCAGCAGGATGGAAGCACATGGAATCCTAACAGCGAGCCGGCGCCCAGGATTTCCCTGACCGCTGCTATGCTTCCAAGCCCAAGGGCAAATCCTATTGACTGGCCTATTGCATCAGCCCCTGCATGTATTACAGACTGCTTGGACGCACACACCTCGCACCGGCAGATAATGATGCAGTTGACTATGATAAGAGGAATGTATGGGCCGAGCGCCTTGCTCATTGAGTACATGTATGCAGCTAGGAACCTGTCCACTATTGTAACAAAGGTTGCGATCGTAAGGGTAAATATAACTATCCGCAGATGCGGTTTTAAAATGTTTCTGATCAGGCTTACTATGACGTTGGCGCAAAACAGCACGAACAGAACAGCGCCGGCCATTGTCATGGCAGACTTAAGGTTCCCGGTTACAGCCAGCGTTGGGCACAGCCCGAGCATTTGGCGGTATGTCGGGTTCTCCGGTATTATACCCTGAATAAATCTTTCCAAAGGTGTTGGTTCGTTCGACATTCCAGGCATTCCTCATATAGATAATGTTATCAGTTGACACCGGCGAGTTTAGGCTTCAGATCGGACAGCGTGTTGTTCACTATCGCACATACCGATCTTGAAGAGATAGTGGCGCCTGTTATTGCATCTATCTCGTTTGGAGCCTTTGCCCCGGTTTTAACCACAACAAGTTTTTTGTCTGTTTTTTTATGCACGAACTGCTGCCTCCAGGCAGGATCTGCTATTCTGTTACCCAAGCCGGGCGTTTCCTTCTGGTCCAGCACAAAAAGGCCCGTGATAATGGACATATCCGGTGAAACACCAAGCAGGAGCTCTATCTTGTCACCATACCCCTGGCCCGAAGTTTTTATCACCCACCCGGCCTGTTTACCGTCCTGAACGGCCTTAAAGACGTTGTAAAACACCTTGCGGCCGTTTTTCTCCACGGCTATATTTTCCGACTCTATTTCAACAGGCTCGTTGGCCCTGTCTTTGCCCAGAACCAATGCCGGGACCCGTTGGCGGGTTTCATTTATCTTGTTTTCATTTATCTTGGGGGATAGTGACAGTTGTACCCCTGCAAGCGAGCCGCCGTAAAATACGGCAAGCAGAAGCACCAGCCAGGCCTGTAGGATGTAATTGTTTTTCATGGTCTCTTAGCCCAATATTTTATTGCCGATTTGGTTGTTTTTTTAACAGTCTTGCTCCTTTTGCTACGACTATGACGCTTTTTTTGTTTCTTCCTTAACTGCGCCAAAAGGTTTTGGTATCATCCACCGGTTTATCAGCGGTGTTATCGCGTTCATGAGCAGTACCGCGAACATCACGCCTTCCGGGTAACCGCTGAAAAGCCTCAGCAACATTACGATGGCCCCTACTCCGAGCCCGAAGATGAACTTGCCCTTTGGTGCCAGCGGGCTTGTTACCGGGTCTGTTGCAATAAAGAACGCACCGAATAACAGGGCTCCTCCAAACAGGTGGTGAAGAACCGTCCATTCGGTGCCGGGGCCGGATATGCCGGCAAGTATGCCGCACACCACAACCGCCGTTATCACGCCGGCCGGTATCTCCCACGAAGCTGTACGCCGTATGCACAGGTACAGACCACCGGCGATACATGCGAGCGCGCTGACCTCTCCAAGGGATCCGTTTGTTGTCCCCAGGAAAAGGTCTTTTAACGGTGTTATTACTCCGGCCTGCTGGAACAGGGTAAGGGGCGTTGCCTTGGTTACCGCGTCAACCGTGCTGGTTGCATCAACGTAACCAGCGGCGGCCATGCTCCCGGCAAAGGCAATCATGACAAACGCACGGCCCACCATTGCCGGGTTGAATATGTTCATCCCAAGTCCGCCGAAGAGGACTTTGCCGATCCCGATTGCCACAAACGATGCTATAACGCCAACGTACCAGGGCGCAGGACCGGGAAGCGAGAGAGCCAGTATAACGCCGGTCACGGTGGCGGAACCATCGTCCAGCGGAATAGGCCGCTTTCTCATTTTGGTGAACAGCGCTTCTGCAACAAGGCAGCTTACCAGGCATATCAGGATCTGCTTGACCGCGAACATGCCGAATACGTAAAGCGCCATGCCTATGACCGGCAACAGCGCTATCAGGACGTCCAGCATCATGCGACGGGTTGTAAAAGATGCGTTGGACAGGTGGGGTGACGACGCCACCTGCAGCCTCAGAGCATCCGCCGCTCCCTGCTTCTCTTTCTTTTCTGCGTGTTCGTTCATAGCCTGCTCTGTTTATTATTTTTTTATTATGGTTATTTTTTTCTGCTTGCTGTAATCGCGGCCTTACCCATTCGTATCAATTGCACCAGGGGCAGGCTTGCCGGGCATGTGTATGCGCAGCACCCGCATTCAACACAAGTGAAGATGTGGTAACGTTCGGCCACGTCGAATTTTTTGTTTCGGCTTGCAATGGCCAGCCTGCTTGGGACCAGGTTCAGAGGGCATACGTCCACACACCGTCCACAGCGTACACATGCCGTTTCTGCGGCCTTTTTTACGTCTTCATTGGTAAGGACAGTTACTCCGCTCGCTCCTTTGGTCAGCGGCATCTCAAGATCGGTGAATGAAAATCCCATCATGGGGCCGCCCGATATTATCCTTGCCGCGTCCGGCTTCAACCCCCCGCAGTAGTCGATAAGCTCTCCGTAGGTTATCCCTATCGGGACAAGCAGATTTTTCGGGGTGGCTATCCCGCCGCCTGTCACACACACAACACGGTGCGTAAGAGGTTTTCCCCTGAGGACGGCCCTGGCTACGGCGGCCATTGTGCCCACATTGCTTACGACAACGCCCACGTCAAGCGGCAGCTTGCCGGGGGGTACCTTGCGTCCCGTCACAGCCACGATGAGATGCTTTTCACTGCCCTGCGGGTACTTGGTTTTAAGCACCGCGATCTTTACGCCGGTGCCCTCCGCGGCCTGCTTCATCGTTTGTACGGCTTTCGGTTTGTTGGCCTCTATCCCGACCACGATGTTCTTTGCGCCTACCGCGTGCGCAGCCAGCAATGCTCCGCATATAACGGCGTCTGCCGCTTCAACCATAACCCTGTAATCGGGAGTAAGAAACGGCTCGCACTCGCAGCCGTTAATGATAAGCGCGTCCACCGGCCTTTCGTCGTTTGGCATTATTTTAACGTGGGTCGGAAACGTGGCCCCGCCAAGTCCGACTATACCGGCGTTCTGTATGGCTGCCGAGATCTCCTTGGGGTCGTAACTGCCTGCCACATCTTTTGGCCATTCTCCTCCTAAAACATCCTCCATCAAGGCCTGGCCTTCCAGCTGGTCGCCCTCGGCCTTTATTGGAATCGCCGGCACATGACGGCCGTTTGGAAGCGTTACGTTGGTGCTTTTCTGGACCTTGCCGTTTATTGGAGAGTGGATAGGCACTGAAACAAAGCCGGTGGGTTTGGCGATAACATCTCCCATTGATATTTCCTGTTTCGCCTTCACCACACATTCGCTTGGTGCGCCTATGTTCTGCAGCAGCGGGACAACAACCCTGGATGGAGCAGGTAAGACCTCGATAGGGGCGTCTTTTGAAAACTCCTTGTGATCCGGGGGATGGACCCCTTTTGAAAACGATCCGCTGCCTTCAAAACCTGCCAGATTCAATCCCATGCCTTCTCCTTGTCCGGGAAAATTTTTACAAAATACACATAACTTAATTTTTTACGTTCTGATACCCTAATACAAGGGCATGACTTAAATTGTCTTCTATACCATCTGTGATGAGCCATGTCTACATGTTTTTTTGTAAGGTGGAGTTGTATACTTTTTGCTTAAAAAAATTAAAAGAAACAATCCATTACAGGTCTGGCGCCTGGCTGTGCTGCAACACATAGGCAGGATTTTTGTTGGGGGACCATGTTTATTTTTATTTTCCATGGGCAGTTCCTTAATTTCTTGAAATTTGTCCGCGTTGCCTGTATTTTTAAACTTCTGTGTCACTGTTTCGGGAGAGGCGAACTTTGAAACATTTTTTAATAGTAACGGGGCCTGCCCCGTGTATGTTTGGGAGATGCTAATGGCTGAAAACAGGTACAAGGTGGTTTTTCTGCCTCATGACAGGGTTGTGGAGGTGGCCGAAGGCGATACTTTGATCAAGGCCGCCATGGATGCCGGTGTTCACATAAACGCTTCCTGCGGTGGTGAGGGCGTTTGTGGAAAGTGCAGAGTTATAATTGAAACAGGAGAGGTGGAAGACGGCGTTAACGAAAGGCTTTCTGCTGAAGACATAGAAAAGGGGGTAAGGCTTGCCTGCAGGGCGCGTGTTAAAGACGATGTTGTTGTGCGGGTTCCCGTTGAGTCGTCAATATCCGATAAGAGCGCTCTCGATATCCAGCGTGTTCCCAGACGAACCGCAAAGATCATGCAGATAGACCTCGAGCAGCTTAAAGAGCAGGGCCTTTTTATACCGCCTGTTGAAAAGAAGTTTCTCGAGCTTCCCCCCCCCGATGCCGGCGATAATGTCCCTGATGTCACCCGCATGGTGAACGTGTTGCGGTTAAAACACGATGAACACCGGCTTGAATTTCTGCTTCCCGTTATTCGTAAAATACCGGATGTTATACGTGAGCAGGATTTCAAGGTGACGGTGACCATGGTCAGACCGGTGAGGGAGGATGGGAAAACGCAGATTGTCAACGTTCAGGCCGGTGACACTACCGCCATGAATTACGCTATTGCCGTGGATATTGGGACTACCACGGTCTACGGAGAGCTGGTGGACCTTGTAACCGGTGAAGTACTTGCAAGAGACGGAGATTTCAATGCCCAGATAAGTTATGGCGAAGATGTTATCACGCGAATCGTTCAGGCCGAAAAGCCGGGGGGCCTGAAAAAATTGCATGACCTTGTAGTGGGAACGATAAACAGAATTATTGGCAACCTGGTAAAGAGATCCGGTGTGGATACTGATGATATATCCACCATTACCCTGGCCGGGAATACAACCATGACCCAGCTTTTCCTGGAGATAAACCCAAGGTACATAAGACGTTCCCCATATGTCCCTGCCTCCACTTTTTATCCTCCCATCCGTGCTGCAGACATCGATATCGACCTGGACGAACATGTAATCGCCCTTGTTTATCCCCAGATTTCCAGTTACGTTGGAGGCGATATAGTCGCTGGCGTAATGGGTTCAGGTATGTATCGTTCCGACGAATTGACCCTTTTTATCGATATCGGAACAAACGCTGAGATAGTTATAGGGAACAAGGACTGGATGGTTTGTGCCGCCTGTTCCGCCGGTCCGGCCTTTGAGGGGGGTGGGATAACCTTTGGCATGAGGGCTGCCAAGGGGGCGATTGAGGACTTTTCGATCGATCCTGTAACATTTGAACCCATGATAATCACCCACGGCAATTCCAGGCCGGTCGGCATATGTGGCTCAGGCCTGATAATAATGGTTGCCATGCTGTTCGAGGCAGGCGTGATAGACAGCAACGGCAAGTTCAACAGGGAGCTTGATACCCCGAGAATACGTGAGACAGACGGTGTTTATGAGTATGTAGTGGTATGGAAAGAAAATACCGCGATCGATCGTGACATAGTACTGACAGAGATAGACATAGACAACCTGATCCGGGCCAAGGGTGCGATCTACAGCGGGTGCATGACCCTTCTTGACGAGGTGGGGCTTGGCATAGATCAGCTTGACAGGATCATATTGTCAGGAGGATTCGGCAGTTACATAGACCTGGAAAAGGCAATGATTATAGGCCTGCTCCCTGAAATAGACCCGGAGAAGGTCTCGTTTATCGGGAACGGTTCCCTTATGGGCGCGAGGATGAGTGCTCTTACCAACAGGATCCGCAGGGACGTAGGCCAGGTGGTGCAGAAGATGACGAACTTCGAACTGTCTGAAACCAGCTCCTACATGGATCATTACATGGCGGCGCTCTTTATTCCGCATACGGATCTGAATCTTTTCCCGTCCGTAAGAGACAGGATGAAAGCCAGGAGAAAGGCTGCTGTTTGATAAACCTTGTTGATTCAGCTGGATATAGTATTAAAAGGCACATAAAAACCACCACCAGCGAGGTTGCTTATAAACCAAACGATCCTGCCATTCAAGCTTGAAAAGACAAAAAATTTACTCACAGCCCATGCCGGTCTGTCATTATTGGAGGGAGTTTTTCACTTGGCCTGGGCTTGCCTGGGTTACTGAACAGAGAGCTGCCGGAGCCGGGTATTGTCCGTGAGGTCAGTTTGATGCCAATGCGATGTTTTTTTCGAATCGGGGTGCCGGCCTATAATGTTGGACGTCTGTTTATACTCAGGTTGTTTTTCATGCCGGTGCCGTATGGTTAAAGGTAAGACGCCATATGGAGTCATTGTTCGCGGGAGTACGGCTGAAAAGCCCCGAAGTTTGCCATGACATATTCAAAAGGCCGCAATTACGCTCCGGGGGCGAAGCTGCGCCCTGAAGAGGCCCTTTCCCCTGTGGCATCCCTTTGTATGCCCCGGCAACAAGAGATGATTTAACGGAATTTTTATCCTCCCGGGAACACAGCGTGGGAATTTTTTTACCTGCCGTGGCCTCCAAGACAACTTTATCAAAAACCAATCTGTGGATTTTGGAGTTTTAGGGCGGTATTGCAAAATTTCGGGGGTGTGGTAAAACCATGAATACTGCCTGAGCCTTTGCAGGCCTGCGGCGGGGCAATTTATGCCGTTTTTATGGCATTAATTATAGATTCAATATCTTTATATGGATTGTTGCAGGTAATGAACATTATAGACATGGTCATAATTTCATTTGTGTGTATTTGTCTGATCAGGGGCGCGTTCCGGGGCCTCAGCCGCGAGCTTGCGTCCATAATAGGTGTAATGTGCGGGTTTTACGGTGCTTTTCTTTTCTATTCACAGGCAGCAAAGAAGTTTCCCGCCCTGGTCCCGAAAGGACCGATTGCGGACATGGCCGCTTTTGCCCTTATTTTTTGCGGCGTTGTGATTGTTATGGGCCTTTTGGGTGCACTTGTGCGGTACATCCTTGGTATTACCATGATGGGGTGGCTTGACAGACTGCTTGGCGCTCTCTTTGGGGCGGTAAAGGGCGTCCTTGTGATGGCGGTTTTGATTTTTTTTCTCACCGGAGTCGGAAAGGCCAGGATACCCGAAACCAAAGGATCCATGCTTTACGGATACGCTACGGTTATCACGGATTCAATGGCTGACGTGGTCTCAACCCGGTTTTACAGCTCTTTTTATTCGAAGATAAAGGAGATCAACAAAAAGTGGATGGAGCAAAAAAGGTAGTTGACAACATCCCGGAAGGTATTGCAGGCCTTTCATACATTGTGGACAGGCTGAGAGGGGATGGCGGATGCCCGTGGGACAGAAAGCAAACCCCCAAATCCATGACTGTATACATGGTTGAGGAGCTTTATGAGCTTATAGATGCAATTTTGGAAGGCGATTCAGGGGAAATATGCGAAGAGCTGGGGGACCTGCTTTTTCATATACTCTTCATAGAGAGTATATTCAGGCAGCAGGGGAAATTTGATATTAAGGATGTCGCAAGGGTCTGCTCAGAGAAGATGGTGAGGCGTCACCCTCATGTATTTGGAGACAAGGAGGCCCGCACCGTTGACGAGGTAAAAAACCGCTGGCACAGGATAAAGCAGCGTGAAAAAAAGCAGAATAATGAGCCTGAAAAATCTGTTATCGACTCGGTTCCAAAGAGTCTGCCTGCGCTGGTGCGGGCATACAGGATAGGCGAACGGGCTGCCAGGGTCGGGTTTGACTGGCGCGAACAGGCCGGCGTGATGAAAAAGGTCAAAGAGGAGCTAAAAGAGCTGGAAGATGCTGTAAGTGGCGGCAATGAAAAGGAGATTGCCGATGAGATGGGTGATCTGCTGTTTTCAATTGTAAATCTTGCAAGGTTTCTGCGCATCCATCCTGAGACCGCGCTTTCTGACGCTGTTAAAAAGTTTGAAAAGAGGTTCAGATACATGGAAAAACAGCTGGCCGCCCAGAACAGGAGGGTCGAGGACGCAGACGATCAGGAACTTGACTCCCTGTGGGAGCGCTCAAAGGATGCCGTTACTTTTGATTCGCAATAAAAAACAAATATTACAGCAACCGGGATTTGGCTTAAATGCGTAAGGTGTCAGGCGGTATATGGTAACCATAATTGACTATGAGGCGGGCAATCTTGCAAGCGTTGCACGCGCACTCGTGAAGATCGGACAACAGGTTGAAATTACAGGTAATCCCGAAAACATTGTGCGTTCACAGAGGATCGTTTTCCCTGGAGTAGGCGCAGCCGGTTCAGCCATGGCCAGCCTGAAAAAATCGGGCATGGATGCTGCAATTGTCGAGGCGGTGCGCGCGGGAATACCGACTCTTGGAATATGTCTTGGCACCCAGGTTATAATGGACAGGAGCAGTGAAAACGATGCGCAATGTCTTGGCATAATAAAAGGGCGTGTGCTCCCGTTCCCCGGCAGCATGACAGGAGACGACGGGGCCAGGCTCAAAATTCCCCACATGGGGTGGAACAGAATATCCATTCTAAAATCTCACCCGGTTTTCAGCGGTATAGAAGAAGATGATCAGTTCTATTTTGTTCACAGCTACTATCCTGAGCCGGATGACAGTTCAAGCGTGATAGCAGTAACGGAGCATGGAATATCCTTTGCGTCTGTGATTGGCGACAACAATCTGGTTGCAACGCAATTTCATCCGGAAAAAAGCGGACGGGCAGGCCTTAGGATTCTTGAAAATTTTTGCAGGTGGACAGTCTGAAAATGGGGAACAGAGGCCTTAGCAAACGGATAATCCCCTGTCTTGATGTCCGTGACGGACGCACTACAAAGGGGATAAAGTTCAGGAACAACGTCGACATAGGCGATCCCGTGGAGATGGCGGAAATCTACTACGAGGCCGGCGCGGATGAGATAGTTTTTTACGACATAACAGCCTCCCACGAGAAGAGGGGGCTTATGATCGATGTTGTGCGGCGTGTGGCTGAAACCATTTTCATTCCCTTTTCTGTCGGCGGGGGGATCCGCACCGTTGATGATATGCGGGAAACCCTGCTTGCCGGCGCGGAGAAGGTCAGCGTCAACTCCGCTGCCGTGAAAAACCCGGCCATCATATCAGAGGGTGCAAAACGGTTCGGAAGCCAGTGCGTGGTGCTTGGAATGGATGTGAAGCGCGTTGAAAAAAGAAAGGATGTCCCATCCGGTTTTGAGATAGTTATAAACGGCGGAAGGACCTACATGGGAATCGACGCCATAGAGTGGGCAAAAAAGGCGGAAGACCTGGGAGCGGGCGAGATATGCCTGAACTCCATAGATGCGGACGGGGTGCGCAAGGGTTATGATATTGAGCTTACGCGGCTTGTTTCAGAAAGTGTCAAAATCCCTGTAATAGCCTCGGGAGGAGCCGGAGAACCTGTTCACCTTTATGATGCCCTTACCAGGGGCAAGGCCGATGCCGCGCTTATTGCCTCTATGGTGCATTACGGTTCATACACAATAGGCGGGATAAAAGAGTACCTGAACGCAAGGGGTGTCCCGGTGCGGATGAGATGGTAGGCAGCACCCCTTGGAGCTTTTCCCTGCATTTGCTACAGGGCCAGAGAGCCTATAAAACAGACCGGTTGTGTCAAGTCTATGTTGACAGGCGGCAGGCTTGTTGACGGCGAGCCGGAAGATGTATCAGAGCCGTCCGTAACCATGTAGGCGCTCACACCGTTTCCTGTTGCAAACCAGGCGTTGCCGCTTCCATCGATCGCAACCGACCTTACTATCGGGTCCGCTATCCCGCTGCCTCGGGAAAAGTTTGTCCAGCTTCCCGATTTCAGTCGGCTTGCGCCCTTGTATGTCCCGGCCCAAACCGTTCCATCGCTGTCAATAGCGATCGATCTTATGTTGTCATCAATAAGGCTGCCCCCGGCAACATCATAGGCGGTCCATATTGAGCCGTCAAACACGCTTATTCCCGCGTCCGTGCCGAACCAGACAGTACCGTCGGATGCCACGGCAACGGCCTGCACGTTGTTGCTTGAGATGCCGCTGTTTGAAGTATCATAGGCAGTCCATGTGGAGCCGTCAAAGCTTCCGGCCCCGGTTTTTGTGCCAAACCATACAGTGCCGCCCGGGGCAACGGCAACAGCCTGTACGTTGTCACCGGCTATGCCGCTGTTTGATGTATCATATACAGTCCATGTTGAGCCATCGAACATATAATTTGAAAGAAGGCCGCTGTTTGTCGTGTTGTAGATGGTCCAGTTCGAACCGTCCCAGATATGGACGCCGCCAAGACCGGCCAGGGCACTCGCAAACCCGCAGCAGACTTTTTTGCCAAAAAACGGTATTTTACCTGACAGATAACGGCAGATAAGCATATTTTCAAAGCAGCCCAATATTGTACAAAAGATTTTTCAGCAGCGTAGTACCCTCCATGTGCTAATAACAAAAAGCCGTTTATGGTTGGAAACCGGCAATATGGTATGTTAAAGTTTTATGTACGACCGGGTTTGAGCCTGAGCACCGCGCGGCCCATGCCGGGTGCACTGGGTAATAACTCTTCGGGGAACTCTGAATGAAAAAAGCCGGCAAAAAGGGCACACAGGGTGTTACGACCGAAGACCTCTTGGATTTTTTCCTAAAGCTTTACAAAATTCATCTTGGCGCAGTGAGGGGCTCGGAGACCAGGGTAACCGCCATAGGTCCATATCGTCCGAACCCCAGGCTGACAATCTATGAGCTGGGTGTGCTGCTAAAAGACGAGTGGGTCACAAGGCGGGTTACACTCGGCCGCATAGCAGAGGATACGGGCAGCAAGAGCACCTGTTTTTTTGCCATCTTTGACAGTAAACTTGTCATAAAAATCCCCCCCTCCCCTGTAAAGGATTTTGAAACCTACCTGAAGCATATCGAGAGGGACAAAAAGATCGCCGCTCTTCTGAAGCCAAGGGAGTGTCTGATACCTAACGTGTCGGCCATACTTTCCCGTGTGCACAAGTTCCCGCGGGACCATGAAATAAAGGGGGAGCAGAGGGAGGCATTATACTACGAGTGGCTGCGCTACAGCCGGGAGAATCAGGTGTTTCTCAAGGTGGCCGGCAACTTTGCCTTTTTCATGGACCTTTCCAGGCACATGTTCCTGCCCGAAGTTTTAGATCTCTTTTTGGGCCGGGAAAACAGGGTCCAGGAAGAGATTACTCATGATCCCGCCATACTTGACCAGTTTGAAAGGTTCGAGGGCCGGTACGGGCTGGAGAACATTCAGATTGGAGTCGAGCTCAAGGATCTGTCCAATCTTTATGAGAGCAGGGTCTGTCAGCTTTTCGGAATGTCCGGGGTAATGTCTCCGGACATGCTCCACAAGAGCCGCAAATGGTTTTTCCGCCACATCGCGGGTTTGAGCCCGGTCGAGCAGGGGGATGAAGTGCCTGAAGAGCGGGCGTGCAGCCTCGAAAACCTGCTTAAAAGCATAACAGATGAAAACCGCAGGATTGTCGACGAATACAAAGCCATGATAGCAGAATACCTGCAACGGTCAGCCAGCCCGAGACAGGCGCTATACATGGAAGGGCTTATGGCGAACATACTTGAAATGCTGGCATACCTTAAAGACAGGGGCGTTGCCATAAGGGATATAAAACCGGACAACCTGATGGTGGCCGGTGATCAGACGAAATTCCCGGTATACCTCGCCGCGCCGGACAGGTTCTCGATAGGGCTGATAGATTTTGAAACAGCGGTGATCTTTAAACTACGCGAAAATAAGGAGATAGAGCAGCCTGCACTGGGCGGCACTCCTCCGTACGCCACGCCTGCCAACATCTTCCCAAACAATCTGCTTGTTGCCGTTTATAACGACCTTGCAAGGGCCTTATACCTCCAGGACTGGTACGCCGTAGTTGCCATGCTATACAGAATCATTACAGGAACACATCTTTTTTCAAAAACATCGGGGATCTTTGCCGCACTTCCGGGGAAAATGATACAAGCGTCAAAAAGCGGTAAAACTGCAAAAGAGATAGTCAAAATGATAAACACGGTTTTCTGGCAAAACGCCACCTCCGAGTTTTCCCGAAACATCGATGCCAACCGTGGCAAACTGGCCTCTGTCCGCACACCGCTTATGGATTCGGTCAGGGAGATGCTGACAGATGAGCTGGCACTTGAACGCAATCACGCACAAAACCAGGTAAAAACATTTGCCCTCAGGCAGACCATGTTCCGAAAAAACAGCAACCGCGAGGCTATCTGTAACAGCACCCCGGAACAGATGGCCAGGCTTGTGGAAAAAGCGGTTAAAACAAAGGGGGCAGACAGGGCATCGGTAACTATCCTGAAAAACATATATCGCATAAAAGCCAGGATGAAAAAAAACCTTGCCACACAAAAAAAACTTGAAAATCCTGATATGTTCCTGTCGGCAGACGAGCTGCTTTGCATAATGTTTGAAAGGGTTGTAAATTTCATGTACAGGGGGGCCCAAGGAGAATTTCTGGAAGTTGAATAAATCAACAGGGTCATTACTCTGGCCTTCTGCCAAAGGAAACAGGGGTAAAAATTTTTTGGACGTAAACAAAATTCTCACCTGATGCACGGAAAACATGACGGCACCCTTCAAAAGCGTGACTGTTATGATACGACCACCTTGTTCTTGCCGCTCTCCTTGCCCCTGTAAAGAGCTTTGTCAGCCCTCATTATGCAGGTATCTATATCGTCGTCAGGCCCGGCCCACTGACTCATGCCAAAAGTCATGGTAACCGTTAGTTTAGTGCCCTTGTATACAAAATCTGTACTCTCGATCTTTTTTCTTATTCGTTCGGCAACGCTTTTTCCACCTTCAAGCTCGGTTTCTATCAGCATTATAAGAAACTCCTCTCCTCCCCACCTTACAGGGCAGTCTATACCACGGACCTGGTTTTGCATGATCTGCGCTACCGTCTTTAAAACATAATCCCCTGCATCATGGCCGTAGGTGTCGTTGAGCTTTTTGAAATCGTCGATATCACCTAAAATAAAGGTGAACGGCCTCCCCAGCCTCAACTGACGGTCAAGCTCCTTTTCGAACTGTTCAAGAGCCCCCCTTCGGTTTAAGAGCCTGGTAATGGTAAGCGGATCATGTTTTGATTCTATTTCATACCGTCTTTTTTCATTTTCTATATGCCGCAACAGTTGCTGTTGTGAAACTTCATAGTAGTAAACTATGAAAGTTAAAATAAGATAAATAACCGTATAGCGGAAAATCACGAACCTGGAATATGGGGAATACAAAACCATACCCTCCGGTGCAACCATCAGAAAAAGACTGACGAAAAAAAACAGCATACTTGCAATCATACCTTTTTTTTCGCCGAGGATGGAAAAAGCCATCGGTGGAAAAACAAAAGCCCAGAGAAAATATGAAACCTCCCTTCTTCCAAGAACGGTCGTAATGACGAAAAAAACAAAATAGGAAAAACAAACGAAAAAATAAGCAGCGCCGGCCTCCTGTCTTGAACGGATATAAAGCAGCGTTGACGAAAACACGACAATACCTATAAAATCTCCCAAGGCTATATGATAATGCCCTTTTAAAATGTGATACGGTGAAAAAGATGTTACAGCAAACAGGCTGACCAATAAGGCGGCAACTGCCGGTATTCTCTTTCTCCTTTCTGCGGGGGGCAGGGGGGTTGAGCTGCCGATTTTGATCAAAAAACGTATAAATCTTGAGCCATAGGGTGATTTTCTTTTAATCTTTTCATCATCCACTCAGTTTTCCTTATTTTTATTCCTTGAAAGACAGACCGGTATCGGTAACACGTTACCTTAACAAAGACTCGCCCAGCCTGGACCTGTTTAACAGATCCTTGTCTATGCCGCCCATGGAATCAAGCGAGCTTTTTACACCACCGATCTCCATGTCAGCCCTTTCGAAAACAGCAGCCCTGAGCTTTTCCTCAAGTTGGGCAGCCTGTTTTGCCAACGCTTTTGAAACAGCCTGCCTGAAAATGCTGTCCAGGTTTGACGCAACATCTATCCTGACATTGTCGGGCGGGCCCACTACAGTGGCTGTAACATCAAGCGAATCGATACCGGCAAGCGCCGACCCGATACCCTCCATTATTGGGGATACGGTTCTGTCCGCATCCAGGGACATCCTTACATTGTTCAGTTTCAACAGGCCGGAAAGGTTCAAACCGCTGTTGTCCATCCGGCCGTTGGCCGCAAGGTCTGCAACAGCCGAGGCAAGATGCAGGGGAAACTTTCCGTTTGCCGACAGATCCATATCACTTACCGAGTATTTTCTTACAGACAGGTCCATTGTGTATACCGGACTTTGGGGGACAATGTAATTTGCAACCACCTTCATGTAAACAGAGCCGGCTTTTTTAAGCCGACTTCCCTTAAATTCCACAGTGGCCGGAGAACCTATTATGTTTTGCTCAAGCGTTATGTTTTTGGCCTGGCCCTCAACTGTACCAAGATCGAGTATAACGTTTGCCTCGGCCCTGCGCACAATAAAATCAGGCATGGGGTTGGCCTCCCTGAAACGTACATCAACCCCTTCTCCCCTTGCAGGTTTTAGTTTAACTTTCCTGCCGGGTTCAACCGGGCCCGGAACCTTTGCAAGGTAAGGGCTGAGCCTGTGATACCAGGTCCTGAAAGTTTCAATCCATCGGTTTATCTTCTCCCCGAATACCACTCTGCTTATATTGGAAACAGCACCTGAAGGATTGGCATACTTGTCTGTCAGCCGCTTAACGTCCTGCTCCGGCAACTTTGACAGTTTTGCAATGCGTGCCTTAAAATCGTTTATGGTACGATTGAAATCGGCCCTGGCCTTTTTGATTGTTTCAATGTCAGCCTTTATGTCCCTGTAAACAGACGAGGCGTCTTCTGCAGCCCCAAGCATCCCGGAAAGTCCCCTTGCCTTTGACTTTATCTTTTCCAAACGGGCCTTGTACTGCTCAAACTTTTTTTTGTCGGGCAGGGTTGCAAGCCTCTCCTTCCAACGCTTCTGCTCCGTCTGTATATCCTCTTTTAGTTTTTTTGCACGTATTACAGACTCAAGTTCTTCTTTTTTCAGTATTTCTTCCGGGCTTGGCAGAGTAAAAGAGGGGAGCTCGAAGGACGGGCCCTGTTTTTTACCCTTGTTCCTGTTTTGTTTTTCCGCAGCCGCTTTTTTGTGATTTTCAGCTATGGCTCCAGAGGTTTTGCGTGCCGTGCCGAACATCACCCCATCTGCCACCATATCATCTATAACCAGTTTCCTGCGAAGCAGGTTCCCGGAATCTATGGACACGGATAATCTGCCTATTTCAACAATGTTTGTCATCGGCCTGTCAGGATCGGCCACACGCAGATCCACCATGCTGATCCCGGCCGGCACAATGGACACATCAAGATCCGCTATCTCGACCTTTGCGCCTACTGCCGCGGTGCCGTTGCGCTCTATTACCCTCTTGACAATGTTGTCCACAAAACACAACCAGAACACGGCAAGAACGCCGACAATCACTATAAAAGCGATAACGCCGTGCCAGCGTACGATCTTTTTCATTTATTCCCCCTGCTCGAATGTTTTATGAAATTTTTCAACCCGAAAAGCGCCCCGGTTAACCGGAAAGTGTCTGGTAAACCTGAAACAGCCTGCTCGCCTTCAGCGCCTGCACTATCTTCAGCTTTCGCACCCATTCCAGGACGGTATCCCTGTACTTTTGTATCAACCAGTTGGAGGCAAGATATAGAGGGATGAACAGCACCGCTGAAACCAGCAGGCTTCCCATGACAATAGAGTTGTTGAAATGCTCAAGCCGGAACAGGACCATATTGTAAAGGACAACCCACAGCGGCTCAAGCGTGGCAGAGGACAGGGCCGCAAGTCCAATAGTGTGAAACAGGGGATCAAGGATGTAGGCAATGCCTGAAAAAAGGCCAAGTCCGAGGATAAAGGATGCAAGGTTAATGCGAAGAAGCAGCACAAGGAGCAAAACAAACAGGTTGTGCAACGAAAAAAACGGGGTAAACCCGGCAACCATGGCAAAACAGAAACCAAGGCTGATCTGGCCCGGGTCGGTTTCCGAGCTTAACACCTTTAAAAATTTGGCTATAATTTTTACCATCTTTCCCTCCCGCATCCCCGGCCGTTACTGGGAAAGCCCAAAACCGCACTCCGGGTTTAAACGGATTATAAGACATACCTGTAATCTCCCCCCGCCAGTCACCGGTTATTTTCAAAGATAACAAAAACTGCATGGAGTGTCAATTCTGGCAGTAAGCCTGCTATCCTTCGGATTTCGGCACCGGCCTCACCTTTACGCATATTCAGGTTGTCCGGCAGCGGTCTACCACCCGGCATGGGAAACAGCAGGGGCCACATCCGGCTGCATTGTGACGGGCCCCAGAACTTGGTGCGGGATTTTGTCGAATCCAAACAGGACAGCCCTTCAGCCCCTGTTTTTCAAGACATGGCGGTGCAACCGTCCCTTGAAGAACCCGTTCCGGTACTTTCCCGGTGCAAGGCCGGTGTACCTGACAAAAAGGCCTGTAAAAGGGGTCGATATCTTCTCCTGCCAGCTGGTTTCCCGGGCCGGCTTGCCGGCAGTTCAAAGGAGCCGGTTGGCCTTATCTGCCCTCAGGTGCCAAGGAGAATCTGTTGTTTCCCACAACAATGGCAACACTTGCCGGAATTTTCACCCTGTGTCACTATATGATATATGATATCCCCTTTTCACACTCCTGGCTTGTAGGGGGTATCTTCAAAACAGCCACAACAGTTCAGGGAGGATAGGATGGGATACACAAGACCGGTCAGGGAGATAATCAAAAGGCGGCGTTCCTGGCGCAGCTATGATGCAAGAAAAATAGAAGATGAAAAGAGAAAAGCCATAGAAAACTTCATGACAACCCTTGACAAGCCCTTCCGGGGCAACAGGGCCAGGTTCGAATTTGTGGATGTCGGCCCGCCCGGAAAGGGACGAATGAAGGGCACCTACGGCATGATCAAAGGCGCCGGGACATTCATAGTCGGTGCGATCAGTAAAGGGCCGGGGGACATGGAAGATTTCGGGTACCTGTTTGAGCAGGTCATACTCATGGCGACCGACCTTGACCTTGCAACCTGCTGGATGGGGCTGACATTCGCCCGCGGCCCGCTTGCTGAAAAGATAGGTCTTGCCCCTGGCGAAACGATACCGGCCGTGAGTCCTCTTGGCTATCCCTCAGACAGGAGATCCCTGGTTGATACCATTGCCAGGGCCAGTGTCAGGGCGACCAGGCGAAAACCGTGGGAATATCTGTTTTTCAACAACGATTGGTTCACCCCGCTTAGGATGGATGCGGCAGGGCAGTATCAGGAGCCGCTTGAAATGGTACGCCTGGGGCCTTCAGCTACCAACAAGCAGCCCTGGCGGATCGTGGTGCAGGACAACATGTTTCATTTCTTCCTCCAGCGTGCCGCAGGCTACAGCAAACTGACAGGGGGCGGGGTTGATCTTCAGCGGATAGACATGGGAATCGCCATGTGCCATTTTGAGCTTACAGCCCGGGAGCTCGGCCTTTCAGGGGTCTGGATCGAAAAGAAGCCTGATATTCCAACCGTTTCAAAGGAACGTGAATATGTGGTAACCTGGCACGCGTCATAGAAATTATCCGCCCGCCCCGGACGGCACAAAAACTTTAACGGCCATTGTGGATGGACGGACAATCCGGGAAGGCCTGCCATAATTTCGGGATGTTTGATTTGTCGCCCGCATTGCTGTATGCTGTATAATGGTGTGCAAAACATTCGGGCCGGCTTCATCGAAAACACACCGGTGTGCCGGTTCAACCAGGAGGACTCATGGACACTACTACCATCGCGTTCGACCCCGCCCTGTGTGCGGCCTGTGATACTGTCGACTGTCTTATGAAATGCCAGCACATCTTTTTTTCAGATATCGACGAAGCAAGACAGGAAAAGCAGAAGATAAACGAGGGCAGGGAGAGCCGTGTGCTGCACGAGTGCCTTACCTGCTATGCCTGCCAGGAGTACTGCCCCAACGGGAACAACCCGTTTTTTTTGCTGGTGGAACGTCAGGAGCAGTTGGGGCTGCTACCGGCGCCCAGACCGATCATCGCTGAGCAACTGAAAATGATGGCACCCAAGGGCCGGATCGCCAAGACAGCAGTATCTCCACCGGTTGTCAACATGTGCGCCTTTCCCATGCTGACAGGCTCGATCAGGGGCCGGCTCTTTGAAGGGGCGTCCGTCATATCGGGCACAGACATCTTCTGCAACATTATGTGGCTGCATTTTGCCAAAAACTCCGTCATCCGGGAACGGGTGCCCATGGCCATTGACAATATCATGTCCTTTTTTTTAAAGGATTCAAACATTGACGAACTTGTCTGTTTCCATGACGAGTGCTACGGCGCATACACCACGCTGGCAAAGGCATACGGCATAGATGTGCCTTTCCGGCCGGTACACCTGTTTGAGTATATCAACAGGAGGCTGGACGACATGGCGGATGCGATCAAACCCATAAACCAGGTAATCGCATACCAGCGGCCCTGCTCGAACCGGCTGGTGCCGGAAACAGATGCCGTGCTGGACGAAATCTTTAAAAAAATAGGCGCTATCCGCGCACCCCGGAAATATGACCGGCAAAACGCGCTTTGTTGCGGAGGTGTGCCCCGCGCCCACCAGCGGGACGAGTATGCCGACGAGCTGCTGGAGAAAAATATACAGGACATGCTGGACATAAAGGCTGTATACTGCGTATTTAACTGTCCCTTCTGCATGGCCACAATGGGACAGGAGGTCGCCGAGCGGGGATTGATGCCGATACTTGTAAGCGACCTCGTACTGGCCGCACTGGGAGAATAGCCCATGAGCAATCTGGCACAAAGGTTGCGTGAGATTGTCGGAGATGCCTTTGTCTCCTTTGAACCGGAAGAACTCTACCTCTACTCCATGGACCAGGGCACCATGCCGCCGGCTGCACCCGACGCCGTTGTCATGCCAAAAACCACTGAAGAGGTTGCCAAAATTGCACAGCTTGCCAACGAGTTGAAGGTACCGCTGGTTCCCATGGGAGGCGGGCTGGTGCTCTCAGGCCTGACCCGTGCGTTGAAGGGTGGAATCATAGTTGACATGAAGCGAATGGACAGGATCGTGGAGGTGAATCCCGCAAGCAGGTACACGGTGGTAGAGGCCGGGGTCACACAGGGGAAATTAAAGGCATACCTTGCCAAACACCATCCGGAGCTTAAACATTCCATGCCGGACGCACCACCCGCAGCCACCATTGCGGGAAACATCTGCATCCACGGCTCAGGCCACCTGTCGGTCCTGGCCGGGTTCCACTCCGACATGCTGACCGGCATGGAAGTTGTGTTACCTACAGGAGAAATCATACGCACAGGGTCATGCAGCGTATCGCCCCAGTGGTTTGCAAAAGCGCCGCTGCCGGACCTGTCCGGCCTGTTTCTCGGCTGGTCCGGCACAACAGGGATAATCACACGGCTCGGCATAAGGCTCTTTCCAAACTACCGGTTTAACGACGTGCTGGTCTATGTCTGTGAAAAGGCGGAGCTTATGCCAAAGATAATCTCGATGCTCACGTCAACCCAGGTGGCGGAGGACATGACACCCTGGATGGTGCCAAAACCGGAATGGGCAAAGGGATTTTTCCACATAAACGTGGCGTTCGGCGCACATTCCAAAAAAGAGCTCATCTTCAAGCGCAACCTGCTTCAGGAATCTGTGCGCCAGATAACAGATACAAAAGCCGCCGGGTTCCTCCCCATTCCGCCGGTACAAAAAGAGCGTTTCATGAAAATCCCGTCTCCCGACCTGGCCCGGTTCGCAGACGCACGCAAAGGAGGAGGGTTTGAATATGTCGGTGCCATCATGGCCATAGAGCGTTTTGCCGAGGCATACAATGCAGGTATAGAGATTGCCGAAAAGCAC
>MZGQ01000013.1 GCA_002085115.1 Desulfococcus sp. 4484_241 | reverse complement strand
GGTTCGGAATATATAGAGGATGACGATGCAACCCCGTACGTTCAGACCGTAGGCACAACCAACGGCATTGCAAAGATAACCCTTCACAGCGGTTATGAGCCCGGACCTGTAACAATTTCCGCATCAATTACCACTGCCGGAGGCTCCACCATAACAGCCAACACTCCTGTGATATCCATAGGCGGCGGTGTGCCCAGCGACAAGTGGCTTACAGTTTCGGCAACGAAATTGAATCTTGGCGGGCTTGTATTCGTGGGACTTGAGACCGATATCACCGCATGGCTTGCCGACAGGTTCGGAAACTACAACGTTCTTGACGGATATGCAGTGTCATTTGAGTCCGAGGTGGGGCTTGCCATAGATTCCAACAATGTCACTGCAGACAAATATGGTGCTGCAACGGTTACTGCAAGAACACAGAAAGACGGTGTGTGTGTCGTCATGGTGCACACAAAGGGAGAGGAGCACTTTTATGACGGGTCAAACGGCTGCGCGCACGACGGCCAGTACAATACAGGCGAGGACTTCACCGACACGGCCGATGATCCCTTCCGCGATTATGATGATGACGGGCTTTGGGACAACGGGACCACTTCCACGCTCGACACCACCTATACTGCCGGGGTCAATCCTTTTGAGGATTACGTGGATGCGGCAGGCAACAATTCCTGGGATGGTGTTAACGGGATATGGGATTCCGACAAGCAGCTGTTCCGCAACGCTTACTTCCTTATCACGGGACCTCCCATAATTCGTTTCGATGTATCAACTTTTACCGTGCCGGATGGCGGTTCTGCATCCGTAAACAGTTGACGCTGGCAAAGTTTATGGCCCGGTGGATTTTACATATCCGAACACTAACGCATATGGCCCGGATGCCGAAACCCATTTAAGTTTAATAGAATTTCCTGTTACCATAGCGGATGATGACCCCGGGGACACGGATGATGCGGAGAACTGCGAGCTTAAGGTTGAGGTGGTCTGGAAAAACGAGGGGCATGACGATATAACAAAGTCTGTTTTTATTCATGGAACCGTGGATTAAGCAAAGAGAGCCCAGGGGTTTGGCACATGCCTCACACAACCCTCTTCCTGTCTGCAAAAAGAACAACTTTGCGCAGGGCGTGCCCGTCTTTTGCCCGCAGCCATCTTTTTTCAAAGTTCGGGCTCTGAACGATTTGTGCTATGGCGGCAAGGGCCTGAAGGTGGAAGGTTCTCTCCCCTTTCGGCCCTGCCAGCACGAACACGGCCGGCACCATGGGCGCCTGCTCGGAGAACCATATTCCCTCCCTGCAGCGCGCAAGAAGGATCGAAAATCGGCTCGTTTTCTCAACTATGATATGCGGTATGGCAAGCCCGCGGGTGATGGCCGTGCTGCTCTGGCTCTCGCGCTCAAGCAGAAGGTTGTATATCGTGTCCGGCTCAACCTCCAATGGGTCTGACAAAGCTTTGGCCGCGATTTTAAAGAACTGTTTTGCATCGGTTCGTTCCGGCAGGTCGATAACTATGCTTTGCTCGATAAACCGGTCGAACCGGTCCATGGGTTTTTCGCCGCTTTTGGAAGCTTTTCCGGCTGTGTGCCCACCGGCAATGATTTGCCCTGCCTCCTCTTTTATCAGGCCGTTGCCAAGCTCTTTTGGAGCGGTTTTTTCAACGAGGTAGGCGATCGCCTGTTCACGGTCGGTGTCGAACCTCAGCTCCACCTCCTTCAACCTTTCCGGAGGCCCGACTATTGTTACCATGTCTCCTATCTCAAGCCGCGTGTATCCATGCGAGATAATGGCATGTCCCTGCCGGTGTATGGAAAGTATGATGGTGTCGATCGGAAGGCGAAGTTCGCGCAGGGCAAGGCCGTGCAGGTTCGGGTTGCGCACCTCGAGTTGTGCCACCTCCTGCCCCTTTTCCATGCCCAGCAGCAGTGACGCCGCAGACGGGGAGCGCACGAACTGGTCCATCAGGCCGGCAAGCGCGGTGTTGGGATCAACCACCAGCGCCCCCAGCCTGTGGAAGCGGTCGAAACCGGCCCTGTTGTTCAGCCTTACAACCAGCGTGGCGGTGCCAAAGTGCTCGTAGGCAAGTTCGCACACCCGGTAGTTCTCATCGTCGGACATCATCGTCACGATCGCCGACGCCCTGGCCGCGTTGAGCCGTTCGAGCGTGCCGAGCGTAAGGTCCGGTATGTTGCAGATTTTCACACCGGCCTGGGCCGAATCCCCGTGGTGCGGTTCGAGGCAGGCTATCCTGACTGTCCAGTCCCGGGCGGCAAGCAGGCGGCCCAGGGCAAGCGATTGCGGCTCAAGCCCGAAGATAAGGGCCTCGTGCCTTTCATAATCCACTGGCGGCGTTCCCTTTGGGTGAGCTTCCCCTGCCAGGGTTATCGCCTGTTTGAGGAGCGGGGGACCTATAATCTGGTTTAACACGATTATTGCGATCATCGTGGTTGCAAACTCTCCGCCCCATGCGGGAAACTCAACAACAACGGCTTTTGCAAGCCCCAGGCTGACCCCGGCCTGTGTGATATAGGCCATCCAGCCGATCCGGTTTTGCCTTGCCGGGTCTTTTGCCGCAACGCCGCCTGCAAAGGCGCCGATGCCTATGGCAGCGACCCGGACAAGCAAAAGTGCCAGGGCGATATGCCATGTGTGGACAAGGACGTCAAGCTCAAGGGAAGCGCCGGTAAGGGTGAAAAAGGCTATGTAAACCGGCGGGCCCGCGTCGGACAGTATTTTTGAAAATTCCAGTTTGCAGTCGCAGTAGTTGCTCACGATAAAGCCTGCTATCATGCAGATAAGAAGCGGTTCCGGGACTATCTCAAACGGCATGCGGACCGCGGAGAACAGGCGCACCGTCTCGGATGACGCATAGATCCCGTAACCTGAAAGCAGGATCAGGCCCGTTTTTATCCAGGTTTGCAGCCTGGCGGAAAGAATCACCATAAACACCTTTGCGGTAAGGTAACCTGCTGCCGCGGACAGCAAAAGGCCTGCCAAAAGGACAACAACAAACTTTGGGTCAATGCCGAAACCGGTAAAAAGAGCATCAGCTATTGCCAGGCATGTGGCAAAGAGGGCTATAACCACAACATCTGATATCATGGTTACCCCGAGTACGGTCTGCGTGAACGGTCCTTTGGCCCGCAGCTCGTTGACAACGGCGATCACGGTCGATGGCGAGCGGGCAACAAAGATGGAAGCTGCAAGAATGGCGACCGCCACCCTGCCCGCTTTTGTCATTTTTGCCGCAAACGGGAGATGTCCCGCCATAAGAAAGACCGCAATTCCGCATACCAGGAACGTAAAAACCACGAGGCTGCCCGTAACCCGCTTTATGCTTTTTGCCCTGGTTTTAAGATCCTTTGTGTACAGGGCGTTTCCCGCGGCAAATGCGATAAAGGACATGTAACATAACGTCCTATCTGTTTTGAAGCAATTGCGATGATGGCAAAGCTTGCAGCAAACAGCGCTATATTGTAAACGCCGTGTGTCATGGGGGGTCTGCCTATGCCTTGTTTAATTTCACACGTTTCCTGCTTTGACAATACCAGTTTTTAAGCCGGATATGAAATCATAAAGGGGAAATTGCGCCCTACAAAGGCCTTTTCTTGCGGCATCGCTTTGTATGCCCCGGCAACAGAAGATGGTTTAACGAAATTTTTATCGTCCAGGGAGCATAGGGTGGAAATTTTTACCTGCCGTGGCCTCCAAGACAACTTTATCAAAAACCAATCGCGGATTTTGGGGCTCAAAACTGTATTGACAAAGATGGGTTAAGCCATTATTTTAATAAGAGCACACTCGGCGTTGCCGGGTTTTTTGATACTGCCCTTATATTGAACAGGGCAAAAAGGGCCGGTTTCATGGCCAAAGGAGGTTGTAATGAGTGAAATAGAAGTAACGGCGGCTGCCATAGAGCAGATTGCCGACTACTTTAAAGGACGGGAAGTCAAACCTATAAGGATTTTTCTGAACGAAGGCGGGTGAGGCGGTCCATCCTTTGCGATGGCTCTGGATGAGCCAAGAGAGTCGGACACAGTGCACAACATTGACGGTCTAACGTTTATCATGGACTCGGCCTTTCTGGAAAAGGCCAAACCGGTTAAGGTGGATTTCAACCAGTTCGGGTTTGCCATTTCATCCAGCATTGAACTGGGTGGCGGCAGCTGCAACAGCTGCGGCAGTGGGAGTTCATGCGGAAGCTGACGGCAGGAGATGCAAGGAACAGAGTTAAAAACCATAACATCACAGAAACCCGCTGAGAATAAACAACCAACAGCGGGTTTTTGCATTTTGGCGCACACCTTCCTTTAAGCGGCCTGCGCCGGGGGAGAAAAGATGGCTGACATCACCTATACTCTGGAAGATGAGGTGGCTGTTGTTTCGTTGAACAGCGGCGAGAACCGGTTCAACCTCGACTTTGTTGACACCTTTATAAACGTGATAGACGAGATAGAGAACAACACAGATGCACGCACCCTTGTTGTAACATCCTCGCATGAAAAGATCTTTTCAAACGGCATAGATCTGGACTGGCTCTCAAACCTTGTCAAGGACGGCAAAATGGAAGAGGTAAAGCATTTCCTCTACCGGCAGAACGAGATGTTCAAGAAGGTCGCCACATGTCCGATGATAGCCATTGCATCGATTTCGGGCCATGCATTTGCCGGAGGTGCCATCCTTTGCTGCGCGTTTGATTTCAGGCTGATGAGGTCCGACAGGGGATATTTCTGTTTCCCGGAAGTGGACCTTGGCATTCCGTTTTTGCCCGGCATGCTTGAGCTTCTGAAATCCGCTATCCCCCTTTACAAGATGGATGAGATGCAGTACCTGGGGTTACGCCTGACTGCGGAGGAGTGTGAAAAACATCATATAATAACAAAAGCCTGTCACCGCGACGACCTGATGCGCGAGACCATGGCCTTTGCCAGGAGGTTCAACAAGGACCGCAAGACGATCGGCGAGATGAAGCGCCGGATGAACCGTTATATCGTAAAGACGATGGACACCGAGGATGTTGAATATATAGAAAGAGGCAGGCTGGTGTAATTACTCCCAAGAACAAAGATTTGTCAGCCCGGATCTTTCCCAAATATAAAACAAAAAACATCGCGTCAGGGTTCCGGGCTGCTTGGGCAAAACCCGTAAAAAACTGGCATATACGGAGGAAAAAATGAACCGGTTCATGGATATCATAGAGGGTCGGCGTTCGGTTCGGGATTTTGAAGACAAGAAAATTCCCGATGATATGATCACAACCCTGCTTGAATCTGTCAGGTGGGCGCAATCATGGGCCAACACCCAGTGCTGGGAGGTCGTCGTCGTCACAGACCAGGCCATAAAGGAAAGACTCGCCGAGGCTGTTTACAAGGCAAATCCGGCGCGGAAGTCCGTACTGGCCGCTCCGGTTATATTTGTAATGTGCGCCCGGCTGAAAAGCTCGGGCTATTACAAGGGAGAAGTTACAACAAAGTTCGGGGACTGGTTCATGTTTGACATCGGCGTTGCAACGCAGAATCTCTGTCTTTGCGCCCATTCCCTGGGACTTGGCAGCGTGGTTATGGGGCTGTTCGATCACGACGCGGCCCGAAAAGTGCTAAACGTCCCGGACGGGTACGAAGTGGTATCTCTTGTCCCTGTCGGATATCCATCTAAAATTCCTGCTGCCCCCAAACGCCGGCAAACCGAAGAGTTCACCCGTTACAACTCATTCTGACCTGAAAAGCCAAAAAAAACCCCGGCAAAACCTGTGACCAACAAAGACTGCCCGGGCTGACAGGCCTATGGACAACTCATCCTTTATTTTAATCGCATCCCTTTCCTTTATGGTGGCCCTGACCGGCGCGGTATCTCCAGGGCCGTTGCTCACCTATACCATAGCCCGTTCTGCAGCAACGCCCCGCAGGGGATACCTTGTTGGCGTATGGGTAATCGCGGGGCATGCGTTGGTGGAAATGTTCATAGTTCTGCTGCTTTTGGCCGGATTCTCATCTGTTTTGAAAAACCCTGCCGTGGTTAAGGCAACAGGCCTTGCCGGCGGAACAGTCCTGGTCTGGATGGGCGTATCACTCATAAAAGAGTGCCGGGCAGACCCTCTTTCCGGGGCCTTGGCGTATGAGGACGGACCTGGCGCAGCCATCCGCAGAGGGTGGCTGAAAAGCCCGGCTGCAGGAGGCGCTGTTGTGTCAATGGCAAATCCATACTGGTGGGTGTGGTGGGCCACTATCGGCGCGGCATTCATGACCCGTTTCAATATATCATTTGAAAACCCTTGCGGCCTGGCCGCGTTCTTTATTGGACACGAGGCCGGAGACCTCGCATGGTACCTCTTTGTGTCAACGCTCTCGTTTTGGGGAATCCGCAACGTAAACAGTCGTGTCTACAGCTGGATACTGGGCTGCTGCGGGGGGTTTATGGCGGGTTTTGGAATATACCTGGGGATATCTCCGTTTGTCTGACCCGCAGGGCAGTGACAATAAACATAAAGGGCCTTGATTAGAACAGGGGGATTATCCCTGAACATTTTTAAGAGCATAACATACAAATTTTGGGAGCACAGGATAGGGATCTTTACCTGCCGTGGCCTCCAAGACAACTTTATCAAAAACCAATCGCGGATTTTGGGTGTGTAAAAACCCTTGACACAGAGAAGGCCGCTGTTATATAAGTCACAGATTGAATTATTTAATGATGCGGGGTGGAGCAGTCCGGTAGCTCGTCGGGCTCATAACCCGAAGGTCACAGGTTCGAATCCTGTCCCCGCTACCAGACAGAAAACAAAAAGAGACTGGCCGGATGCAGTCTCTTTTTCATTTTTCTGACCTTCAATTTTTTACGAGTTAGACCAATCGATTCGTTAAGGAGGATTAATAATGTTAGAACGATTTAAAATTAAATTCCCCAAAAGAAAAGCGTATAATTTAGACCAAGATGAAGAATATTTTTTTTTAACAGAATCGGATGGTAAAGAAAGAAAGAAAAATTCTTTTTCATGAATATGCGGAAATATATAAGATAAAGGGTTTATATGAGCAACTGTTTTATGAACGGCTCAAATGTAATTCTCCAGCAAAGGTGTCAGAAGCGCTAAGATATTCCTTATCTCAAGTGCAAGAAAATCTTTCGGAACTTCGAGTATTAGATTTGGGAGCGGGAAATGGTATGATGGGTGAGCAATTAAGGAAACATGGGGTTGCACGGCTCGTTGGGGCGGATATTATTCCTGAAGCAAAAGAGGCGACCGAGCGTGATAGACCCATGGTTTATGATGCCTATTATGTGGCAGATTTTTGCAATTTGACCGAGGAACAAAGGGAAGACTTGCAAGAATGGTCAGTTAATTGCCTCACTACTGTCGCGGCGCTCGGGTTTGGAGATATTCCGGCAAAGGCATTTATAGAGGCCTTTAATATTCTTCAAAGTAAGGGTTGGATAGCCTTCAATATGAAAGAAACTTTTCTTGATAAAAGTGACGAAACCGGATTTTCTGTTGCCATTAGGGAACTGATCTTCTCAGAATATCTTGACGTATATTACCTTGAACGATACCAACACAGGCTCTCAATGGAGGGACTGCCGTTATACTATTTTGCTATAGCGGGACGAAAAAATGCTGATATTCCAGACGATTTTTTAACAAAAATAGGTTTGGCCTAACTTGTCTCGTTATAAGGCATGACCATGATTCTTCGCCAACGCATACTTCGCCGCCTGGTGTATCCCCCTTCCCTTGTTTCCTCCTCAGACGGTGCAGCGCAGATCTACCAGTCGTAGATGACTTCCCAGTAATCGTTGAAAGGCGGGTCCTGAAAGGTGTAGCGGCACTTCATTGTTTTGCCTGTACCTGGCTTGTCTCCGCTTCCCTCCTTCCAGTAGGTTACCAATATGGCCGGCATTTTGTCCTGTTCCGATCCGTCGGGCAGCCAGGTCTCTTTTTCCCCTATTATCTTCCAAACCGTGTTGTATTGTTTGCTTCGCACCCGTTCCCCGACTCTCGGGAGGTCGAGCTTCACGCGCAGATCCTTGAACCTGTAAGGGGACGTTTCACCATAGTCAAGTATCCGCTCACCCATTATCATTATGCCGATTGCGCCGAGCGGAGCGGTGAGAAGAATAGAGAGAACCGCCACGGCCAGAATAAGTTCACCTGAAGCAACGCCTGCGGCAAGGGGCACGGCACCGATGGCTGCCTGCACCGTGGCCTTGGGAATATAGGCCACCACGCAGAAGAGTTTCTCCTTCCAGTTGTACGGTGTTCCGATAAGTGAAATCCACGTGCCCACACTTCTGAACAGCAGGCCGACAACTATAACAGCGGTGCCTGCCAGCCCGGCTTTCCATGCGACATGGATGTTTACCTGGGCGCCCACCAGGACGAAAAGCAGAAGCTCGGCAAACACCCACAGCTTTTTCAGTTTCTGCGAGATGATATGGGCTACCGGCTGGGCCTTTTCAAGGATTATGAATCCTATGGCCATAACCCCGAGAAGGCTTGCCATCGGGACCCATGGCTTGACCTCCTCCTCGAGCCATGTAAGAAGTATGGAAACTCCAAGCACTATCAGGGTGCGCTTTGGAGGACGCCAGTCATACCTTGTAAAAAGGCGGTAAAGCAGGTAACCGGCAATGACCCCGACCAGGATCCCAAGCGTAATGGAAACCGGTATCTCTGCCAGCTTGCTCCACACGTTGACATGTTTGCCGCCGTACATGCCGAGGAATATGCTGAAAAGAACTATGACAAAAACATCATCCACCGAGGAGGCCCCAAGGATAAGCGTCGGGATTCCCTTCCGGGCGCCGCGGCCCCGGTCCATGAAATCGATCATCAGGGGCACCACCACGGCCGGCGATACAGCGCCCAGGATGGTGCCGAGGATGGCTGCCTCAAGGGTTGTTATATGGAGCCAGTGTGGGGCCACAAGTGTCACCCCGACTATTTCAAAAACAGCCGGGAGCGCACTCATGGTAATGGCAGCCCTTCCCACACGATTCAGGGTGTCACGGTGGAGCTCAAAACCGGCGCGAAGCAGGATGACGATAAGCGCTATTTTCCGGAAATCGGCGGAAACGTTCATCATTTCAGGCCGCATGAGCCCAAGCACGTAGGGCCCGGACAGGATCCCCACAATAAGCATTCCGACAAGACCTGGAAGCTTTATGCTTCGAAAAATATAATCGGCGAAAAGCCCCAGTATAACTATAACAGCAAGACTAAAAGCCATTAGCGTCCTCCTTTATGTTATATATAAAAGGGTTAAGACTATAATTTGCCTGCAAGAATAAACCACCATCCGCTATTTCCTGTCTTCGGCACGGTCACCGCCAGTGGCACTGACCGTGTGGAAAGACGCAAGCCCTGACTTCATCTCATCAAGCTCCTTCATGCGCTGCCTTATGCGGTCTATCTCCGGGTCAACGTTGTCGTCCTGAGCATTCCGCCTCTCATGCGCCACGTCCATGGCGCCCTTGGTCGCGGCAACGGTTTCGTCAAGGCGTTCTCTGACCCTACGGGCAAAACCGGCAATGGAAATGTTCAGGTTCTGGAGCATTGACCATCGGATGTTTTCCACGTTGCGCCGGACAAGTCCTTCCATGCGCTGGTATATGGATTGAAGGACCGGAAGAGGGTCCGTGTTCCAGGTGTTAAGCACCCAGTACGGTCTTTTTTTGATCTCAAGCGCATCCTCCCCCCCGAGAGGCTTGTATGGCACATGGAACAGATCCGCGGCAGTCCTGCGCAGCGTCTCGATAAGGTCTGCAAGACGCTGCTCGTGGGGCGTCAGGCAATCAACAAGCAGCGCCTTGACCCGTTCGTTGAGCTCGTCACGTTTTTTTTCAAAAAAGTCAGGAAGCGCATCCGCCCACGCCTGCTGGATATCGGCCTTTGAAAGCCTGCCGGCACCGCGTGAAGATCCTTCGCTGCTCATTATATCCTTTAAAAACGCTTCTGCCTCGCCGCGAAGTACAGCAGCCTGCTCCTCTATGAAAGCCGTGATGCGCTTCTTGTCGCCCTCCAGTATATCCTGTATAAGCATGCGCTCGCGTTCGGCGCGTTTCAGGCTCTCCTCGAACACGGCTATCTTATCTTCAAGCTCTTTTCTCGGAAGCTGCAGCGCCCGGACCGCAATGCCTGCTTCCATCAGGGCCGCATCAATTATGTCCGCGGCCCGGCGTGAAATCGCGTCCGAAAGCGCGCCAAACTTCTCTTTGGCAAGAAAATCGACGAGAAAAGACTCCAGGTCGCCCATGCCGCTTTCGGCCCACCGGTTGGAATCCCCGGCCTGTTTAGCTTCAAGGCCCATACGAGCGGACACACAGAAAACCGGGGACTCGTTGTTCCAGAATCCCCCGTCGGCCAGCACCTGCTTATAAAAGGAAAGCACCTCTTCGAGTTCCTGCTCATTCAGGTAGTCTATCTTGTTTAGCACGAAAAACAGGCGTGGGACCTTTTCCCTTACCTCGGACAGGAATTCGAGTTCCGTCTCGGTTATCGGAGGATCGGCAGACACCAGGAACAGGGCAGCGTCACACTGCTGTAAAAAATCGAGAGTCGCTCTTGTGTTGTGCCGGTACGTGGAGCCTATGCCGGGGGTGTCGATAAGGACTACGCCGCCGGAGAGGATAGGGGCGGGCAGGTCAACCTCCACTTCGGTAACGCCCCGCCTGTTTTCAGGATTGCCGCTCTCGGTTACAAAATCGGCCAGCCAGGAGCACATCTCCTCCGTTGAAGAGCCGTCGAATCTCTCCTCCCTGCCCTGTGCCTGAAACTTCACCGTGATACCGGGTGTTTCTCCGTACTGTATGAATGTGGGAGCCGCGGTCAGCGGCACAACTCCCATGGGTAAAATTGATTCACCGGCCAAAGCGTTCAGCAGAGTGCTCTTGCCTCTCTTGAACTGGCCGAGAACCGCCAGGTGAAACCGGCCCTCGGAAAGCCGCTGCCCTAAGTCATCCAGCTTCCGGCCGTAATGGACGAACCCGGCGCCGGTTTCCATGATCTTTCCCGATGCCTTCTCCAGCAATTGTTCAAGAGCTATTACCTCTTCTGTGGATGACACATATTCAGATTTTTTATCCATTTGCCACCTCCCGGACTGTTAGCCCTTAAAGGTTCAAACCGGCCCGACGCTGCTCCTGACAATAAAAAACCGCCTGCAGGCGTGCCACATGACAACGCTGCCACCGTTAAACCCCGAACGGTTGGCAGGAGTCATCAGCCCGGCCCGGGCGGTTCCCAAGGAGAACTCCATCTCCAAATTCAAAAAATTTAATAGATCTGTCCGGTAAAAGCAAGGACAAAAACCGGTCAGAAATCCGCTATCTTTTTGATGCTGTATGATGGCAGGTCAATTAGCCTGTCTTGCCATGTCCTGTTTTTTAGGATATATCGCCTGTTGGCTGCCGCTTTGCCAACAGGCGAACTTTAAAAAAGTTTTTTTGTGGTTGTGTGAAAAAAATCTGCATAAATGGTTTTTTGCCATTGCATGATGTATAATAAAAACAGAGCACGGATGTTAAGGAGGATGCCTGAAACGAATGCAGAATATGGATGCAACGGCAGAGGATGCAGGGCCTGTCAAGGTTGATTTCCCTGATGCCGATCTTGCCATGCAGTTGTTTGGCGATCACGGCGCAAACCTGAAAACGGTGGCATCGTCCCTGGATGTTAAAGTCGATGCAAGGGGCAGTACAGTGTTTATAAGCGGTGACGTCATTGCCGTTGAACTGGCTCAAAATATTCTTGGCCAGCTTTACAACCTGCTTGAGTCAGGCTATCCCGTATATGAGCAGGATGTGGCCCATGCGATTAAAACCCTGAAGGAAAACGACAGGGCCAACATTAAAGAACTTTTCCTGGATACGGTTTACCTCACGGCGAAGAAAAAACCGATAACCCCAAGGTCTCCTAACCAGAAGGCCTATATAGAGGCGATACGGAAGTTTGACATAGTGTTTGGTATCGGCCCGGCCGGGACCGGCAAGACCTATCTTGCCATGGCCATGGCCGTGGCAGCTTTCAGGAAGGGGCTTGTTAACCGTATCATTCTCACGCGGCCGGCGGTGGAAGCCGGAGAAGCGCTTGGATTTCTGCCCGGCGATCTGGCGGAAAAGATCGATCCGTACCTGCGGCCTCTGTACGATGCCCTTTACGACATGATGAGTTTTGAAAAGATAACCGCTCTTATGGAAAAAAAGGTGATAGAGGTGGCTCCGCTTGCTTTCATGAGGGGAAGGACGTTGAACGATTCGTTTGTAATTCTCGACGAGGCTCAAAATACAACCACCCAGCAGATGAAGATGTTTCTTACAAGGATCGGCTTTAATTCCAAGGCAGTAATAACCGGGGACATAACCCAGATCGATCTTCCGACAAACAGGCCATCCGGGCTGATCGAGGCAAAGGAGATCCTTTGCGGTATTGACGGTATATCATTCGTATTTTTTTCAAAAAGGGACGTTGTGAGGCACACCCTGGTGGAAAAAATAATAGCGGCCTATGAAAAAAATGAGGCCGCAAACGGGCCGAACGGCCAAACGTGAAATATTTTCACGCAAAAAGCCGTGAGGAACTTTTTGCTTGAAAAGCTGTGTCGCCTCCTCTATAAAGGCCATCTTATGTGTAATCCGGAAACAAGAGCGGAACAGGAGATGAATAATTGCAGGACTACACCGCTTTTAAACGCCTTCGTGGCTTGCCTGGCATTTTGCGCCAGGCGAACTGAACCATGGAAGGCCATATCCGGTGCGCACACCATTGCAGCGTGATGTCATGATGCCAGATTACCTTAAAAAGGTGCTTATCCCACCGCCCAAAAGTCAATTCTTCAGGTGGATCCTTCTTGTGATAACGGCTCTTGTGTTCTCCCTGATTCTCTCCCTGTCGTCGTTCAAGGTCCATGAATATTCATACAAACCGGGAGACGTTGCCACCGAGAACATCAAGGCTCCCAAGAATCTTCTTATAAAAGATGAAAGAGCAACCAAGGAGCGAAAGATCCAGGCAGAAAAAAAGGCGCTCACGGTATATGACTATAATGACCTGCTGGCCGACAAGATAACCATGCGGCTTGCAAGCAGCTTCGAGATTGCGCGCAAGATGTTAAACACAAAACTGCCCAAAGGACAGCCGCACGCCAAATCACGCCATGATCTTCTGTGGGAGAACAAAGACAAGTTTGAACAGGCCCTGGGAATATCTGTCAGCAACGGTGCTTTCCGAATACTTGAAAAGGAAAAATTTTCAAAAAACATCGAACAGTTAATAGCCGGTATCGTCAAAAAAATCCTGGCCAACGGAGTAGTGGCCGACAAGGAGGCTCTTCTGAAAGAGGGGAACAAGGGCATAATTTTAAGCTGGGTAAGCGAGCAGAGAGATGAGGTCGTTACCAACCTGCGGAAATTCTACGGCCCCAGCCAGGCACAGATTATGGTCAGGGTAATCGGCGAGCCCATGCTGAAGAATGTCGATTACACGGTAAAGAATCTTATAGTTGACATCGCTCAGAGGCTGATCCAGCCAAACATCACACTGAACATAGATAAAACTGAAAAGAGAAGACAGGATGCCAAGCAGAGTATCAGCCAGGTAGCTTACGAGGTTAAAAAAGGAGAGATGATTCTGCGCGAGGGTCAGCGTATAACCGATCTTGACCTCCTTAAGCTCAATGCCTTAAAAGAGGAGGCAAAGGGGAACAGTTCTTTTGCATCCACGTTTGGCGCTGCTTTGCTTGGAGCGCTCCTGTTTTTCGTTGTGTACCTCAGAAATTCCCAGAGCAAGAAAAAAGGTGTTCTTTCCGACAACAAGAATCTTTTATTTTTTGCCTCAATGCTTTGTTTCTCGCTGGTCGTTGCGCGGCTTTCATTCTCTGTCGGAGTGGCCCTGGCGTCCAGCTCTTCATCTTCTGCCATAACGCCACAGACCATATTTCTGGCGATTCCGCTTGCATCAAGCGCGATGATAGTATGCCTGTTCATGGATATAGAACTTGCAGCATCTTTCGCCCTGGTCCTGTCCCTTTGCACCGGCGCCATTTACAACAACAGTTTCGAGGTTTCCGTTTACAGCATCCTGAACTTTACCATGGCGGCTTACTGGATGCAGCACTGCCGGGAACGAAAAGTGTTTATAAAGGCGGGTATGAAATTAGGGCTGTTCAACATGGCCCTGATTACCGCGCTTAACCTTTACTTTGGCAAGATTCCATGGGCCGGAATGATAACGGTATTAGGGCTGGCCTTTTTCGGCGGTATTTTTTCCGGCATACTAACGGCCGGCATAGCGCCCATAATAGAGATGGTGTTTGATTATACCACTGACATAAAACTTCTCGAACTGTCCAATCTTGATCAGCCTCTGCTCAAACGCCTTATGCTCGAAGCGCCCGGCACCTACCACCATTCCCTGGTTGTGGGCGCCATGGCTGAAGCCGCAGCCTCTGAAATCGGTGCAAATCCTTTGCTTGCAAGGGTGTGCGGCTACTATCATGACATAGGAAAGATTAAAAAACCGCTATATTTCATAGAAAATATCAGGGATGGGAAAAACAAGCATGACAAGCTGGCGCCGTCCATGTCCAGCCTTATACTGATATCCCATGTCAAGGAAGGGGTGGAAATAGCCAGGCAGTATCGCCTGGGCAAGGCCATAGAAGACGCGATTCAGCAGCACCACGGCACGCGGCTCATAAGCTATTTTTATGAAAAGGCAAAACGCCAGCAGGAGGAAGCCGGCAGGCACCCGGGCGGCAAGGAACAAGAGGTTAACATGGACGACTTCAGGTATCCCGGCCCGATGCCCCAGACAAGGGAGGTTGGCATAGTAATGCTGGCCGACGAGATCGAGGCTGCGGCAAGAACACTTGAATCCCCGACCCCCTCCAGGCTTCAGGGCCTTATGCAGAACCTGATAAACAAAACCTTTTCAGAAGGACAGCTGAACGATTGTGAGCTTACATTAAAGGATCTGAACAAGATCGCAAAAAGCTTCAACACTATCCTTTCCGGCATATACCATAATCGAATCGAGTACCCGGACAGGGAAAACGGAAAGAAAAAAAATGAAAGTCCAGATAAAAAACAGCCATCCCAGGCGTCCTCTTCCGTCGGCTCTGATAAGAAAACAGGCGAAAGCCATCTTAAACGCCTTGGGCAGTCATGACGCCGAGATCTCTATCCTGGTCACGGACGACGGGGAAATATCCGGCTTAAACAAGACCTATCTCGGCAGAACAGGCCCCACCAATGTAATAGCCTTTCCCATGCGGGAGGGCGCTTTCACCAACATAAGCCCTGACCTTCTTGGAGATGTTGTAATATCGGCAGACACGGCCGCAAGAGAAGCCGAAGCAGCGGGCATCTCCATCGAGGAACGCTTTACAGAACTGCTTGTCCATGGTATTTTGCACCTTCTGGGATACGACCATGAAAGGTCGGAAAGCGACGAAAAAGAAATGGAGAAAAAGGCGCAGGACGTGCTCCGTCTTCTCAAGGGAGCCAGGGGGCGGCAAAAGAGTCCGGTAATACAGCGCCAAAAACAACATCAGACAGATTCTGCGGGGGCATACAAGATGGCAAAACTGGCAGTTAACGTTGATCACATAGCAACAATCCGGCAGGCAAGGGGAGTCGACTACCCGGACCCTGTTGCTGCGGCTGTAATGGCCCAACTTGCCGGGGCCGACGGAATTGTGGCGCATCTCAGGGAGGACAGGAGGCACATACAGGACAAGGATGTGGTAAGGCTGCGGGAAACGGCTCACCGTTTTATCCTTGAAATGGCGGCAACGCCCGAGATGGAGAAGATAGCTGTAAGGATAAAACCGGATCTGGTTACACTGGTTCCTGAAAAACGCAGGGAACTTACCACCGAGGGAGGGCTGAATCTTTTAAGAAAAAAACCCGGTGTTTTTGATACTGTCAGCAAACTGCGCGGCAAAGGGATCGAGGTGTCGATGTTTATAGACCCGGATCCTTTACAGGTAAAAAAGGCTCTGGAGATAGGTGCCACTGCTGTCGAAATTCACACCGGGGCGTTTTGTGATGCGCCTTCACCAAAAAAAAGACAGCGCGAGCTTGACCGTGTCCGGGAAGCGGCGGAAGTTGCCCACGGTCTTGGCCTGACAGTCAACGCAGGCCACGGTCTTTGCTACAACACTATCCAGGCCATGACAACCATAAAGGAGATAGACGAGTTCAGTATCGGCCACAGCATAGTTTCCAGGGCGGCTCTCGTTGGAATGGACAGGGCCGTTCGGGACATGCTTTGTCTTATAAGGGGGCACTAAAGATGTATCTGGTTTGCGCCGAAAAGATGCGTCAGATGGACATGGCCACGATCCAGTCCTTCGGAATACCCGGAAGGGTGCTGATGGAAAACGCAGGCCGCGGCGCCACCCAATGGCTTCTGGAACGTTTCCCCGACGCCCTTTCCATGCGCATAGCCGTGATGGCAGGCCGGGGCAACAACGGGGGGGACGGCTTTGTGATGGGCCGTTACCTTGCCGGGAAAGGTGCTGATGTCACGGTCTACCTGCTTGCCAATGAGGACAGGGTATCCGGAGACGCAGCGGCAAACCTCGCGCTGCTTCACTCTGTAGGCGTTCCCGTTGTATCCGTTCCGGATGAGGAAAGCTTTGCAAAAAACAAGGTTTCCATATCACACCGGCAGCTGATAATAGACGCCATCCTGGGCACCGGTCTTCGGTCCGATGTGAAGGGGCTTTACGAAAAGGCCATAAGATTCATAAACAGTCTTGGCAGACCGGTTTTTTCCGTTGATATACCGTCAGGGGTTGATTCAGACACGGGCCAGCCGAGGGGAGTGTGTGTGAAGGCTGCCGCTACCGCAACGTTTGGATTTGCCAAGGTCGGACATGTTCTTTTTCCAGGTGCATCTTTTACCGGGGATCTGCGTATCATAGATATCGGAATACCTGATTTTATAGCAAACGAGGTGGCCCCGAAAAGCCGGCTTCTTACCCAATCGATGGTCTCCGGCTATATCCGGCCCCGCCAGCCTGACATGCACAAGGGCAGGGCGGGTCACCTTCTGGTGGTTGGCTGCTCTCAAGGCAAAACAGGGGCAGGTGTAATGGCATCCGTGGCCGCCATGAGAACAGGGGCTGGTCTTGTCACTCTTGCCGTTCCGGCAGGAGTAAACGGTTCGGTAGAATCCATGGCCCCTGAGGTTATGACCCTCCCGGCCGGTAAACCGGGATCCACCAGGTTTGACGAAACAGCTGAAGAACATGTCCTGGCAAACCTGGAGGGCAAAAAAGCCGTTGCAATAGGCCCTGGAATGGGCACCGGCCCGGCAGCCGGAAAGCTCCTGCGCACGCTGATTGAAAACAGCAGGATTCCCGTTATAATCGACGCTGACGGTCTGAACTGCCTTGCCCGTGATCATGAACTCGCAAGCCGGCTGAACGACAGAATCGTGCTTACCCCGCATCCCGGTGAGATGTCGAGGCTGTGCAAAATGGCTGTAGACCGGATTCAGGCTGACCGTGCCGGATGCGCAAAAAATTTTGCCACAGAGCACAAGGCCCACCTCGTCCTGAAGGGGGCCGGCACTGTCGTAGCCCACCCGGACGGAAACGTGTTTATCAACCGCACCGGCAATCCAGGCATGGCTTCAGGTGGAATGGGTGACGTACTTACCGGCGTTATAGCCGGCCTGGTGTGCCAGGGCTATCCCTGTGACATAGCCTGCCGGCTGGGCGTGTTCCTTCACGGCAGGGCCGCCGATATAGTGGGCATGAAAAAGGGTGAGATCGGAATCCTGGCCTCTGAAGTTGCGGCCGCCCTTCCTGAAGCCATAAGCACATTATCGGGGAACAACCATGATGGAGATGCCTGCCGGTTTCGGGATCCATACGAAGTCTGTCTATGAAACGATTGAACTTGGCGAAAAAATTGGCACGGCGGTTGTGCCGGGGACGATTATAGCGTTGACAGGCGACCTTGGAAGCGGTAAAACCGCTTTTGCCCGTGGCCTTGCAAGAGGGATGGGGGTGCCGGAAACATGTCCTGTCACCAGCCCAAGCTATACGCTGGTGAACCAGTATGACGGCGCCTTGATGACCCTTTACCATATAGACCTTTACCGTCTCTCCTGCCCGGAAGATACGGTTGACATAGGTATGGAGGAGATCCTGTCCATGGACCAGGTGGCGGCCATAGAATGGGCTGACAGGTTCAGCGTTAAGCCATGGGACGAGGACATCGAAATTGCGTTTGAGATAACAGGCGAAAACTCGCGGCGTATCATGCTGAGACCATACACGGAAAGAGGTTACGCCCTGTTAAACAGGATAGGAATGGAGAAAGAATAGTCACCATGGGTATAGTGGTTCAAAAATTCGGGGGCACATCGGTTGCCGACGTGGAAAAGATTCGTAACGTGGCAAACCGTGTTGTAAAGACTGTTGCCCAGGGCAACAGCGTTGTTGTGGTGCTGTCTGCAATGGCCGGCGTGACAGACAGCCTGATAAAACTGGCCCACCAGGCATCCAAAAATCCTGATGGAAGGGAGCTTGACTCTCTTTTGTCCACCGGCGAGCAGACGACCGTGACACTTATGGCCATGATGCTGAACGACATGGGGTACAAGGCCTGCTCACTCCTGGGGTTCCAGGCCGAGATCTTTACCAACTCGGCAGCTACCAAGGCCCGCATAATCAGCATAGGAGCCGACAAAATCCTCAAGCTGCTCAGGGATGGACATATCGTTGTCGTGGCCGGCTTCCAGGGGATTGACGCGGGGGGCAACATCACCACTCTCGGGCGGGGCGGGTCGGACACCTCGGCAGTTGCGGTTGCAGCGGCCATAAACGCGGATGTGTGCGAAATATACACCGACGTGGATGGTGTATACACCACAGACCCCTCGATATGCGACAAGGCCAGGAAATTGGGAAAAATTTCTTACGACGAGATGATGGAGATGGCCAGCCTTGGCGCAAAAGTCTTGCAGATACGATCGGTTGAGTTTGCAAAAAAATATAACGTGCCAGTGCATGTAAGAAGCTCTTTTAGCGACGAGGAGGGAACCATGGTTCTTAGCGAAAACACCGGAATGGAGGAGCTGGTTATATCCGGAGTAACCTGTTCAAAGGGCGAAGCGCGGATAACATTCAAGAAAGTGCCGGATACGCCGGGAGTGGCATCCAGAATATTCAAACCCATAGCAGACGCAAGAATCCTGGTTGACATGATTATTCAGAACACCAGGGCCGGCGGGCAGACAGACCTCACGTTCACGGTTTCAAAGAATGACTATGAAAAGGCTCTTGCCATATCAAGGGAGACGGGAAAGGAGATCGGGGCGCAGGAGGTCAATGGAGCCGACAATCTTGCCAAGGTTTCCATCATCGGCGTGGGTATGAAAAACCACTCTGGAGTGGCATCGACCATGTTCTCGGCGCTTGCTGCAGAAGGCATAAACATACTCATGATAAGCACGTCGGAAATTCGCATATCGTGCATAGTTGAGGAAAAATACGCTGAGCTGGCCGTGCGTGTGCTTCACTCCGCCTTTGGGCTGGACAAGGACAAATAACGTTCCCGGAAATTTAGATCCTGAACAGGTCAAGAGGCGTTGTTAACCTCGTGTTTGCTTTTTTTAGCATATCTTCTGATGATATCACAACTGTGCCGCACTGCCCGCACTTTTTGTGAAAATGCTTGTTTGCCGTTTTAAGCACCCTGTCTTTGTTTACCTCAAGCACGCCCCTTTTGAACCGGACACGCTCCTCGTCTGAAACTCCGACAAGTCCCCTGTAAAAAGCCTTGGTTGCAGCCTCTGCAGGTGTATCCGGCTTGTCGATATCGGAACAGACCTGGATTACAGACTCCTTTATCTGCTGGTCGGTGTAATCGCCGGACCTAAGATAGTCAACCGCCTTTTCATACACATCGAGGGTATTCACTATGTGTGGATCGCGGTAAGACGCAAAACAGAAAACACCATCCTCGGAGTTGTAGAGGGCAAGCCCGCCGTACGCGCCTCCCCTTTCCCGTATCTCCCTGTGCAGGAAAGAAGACCGGAGCAGCTTGCTGATAACGGCAAGCACAGGTGCATCCGGATGTCCCATCCGCACTGCAGGGAAAGCCCTTGCAACAAACGAAACAGCCGTGGATGTCCACCAGCCCTCCCTGGGAGGCGTTAGCTCCGTTTTGCCGTGGTCGACTGAAAAACCATCTGGTCCTTGCGACGGTCCAAGCCGGGCTTCGATCGATTTGACAATATCAACAGCTCCTGCAAGTGCTTTGGCGCCTCCGATAAGACCTGTTTTCATGTTCCCGCGGGCAAAGACCGCCCTGGCTATCCTGGAAAGCCTGTCGGCAACAGAGGCGAGCCTGCCCGGGGTAAGGTCATCCGTAATCTCTTTTATATACCTCAACTGGTGGATGCCGTGCCAGGTCTCGGAAAGCCTTGTGGCGGCAGAAAGATGGCGCGATGCAAGGGAAAGGGCAAACCTGTGCCCGTTATGAACCACCGAAGATTCAAGCGATGCCCTGTATTCACCAAGAAGCTGGCCAAGCCGCTGGTGGTCGGAAAAGTTACAGTGGCACAAAAGTTCACCGACAATATCGAACATGGGGTCTATCTTGCGTTCCAGGCATTTTGCGGAAAAAGATATGTATGGCACGCACACCGAGTCACCGGCAAGGTTGGTACGCGCATGGGCGGACAGGCCAAGTCCACCGGTATGCATGTCTATGAGGCGATCCATGGCTGTGTAGTCGTGAATGTCGGTTCCCATTCTCGGCACGGCTATGCAAAAGAACGGGACAAGCGGGACAAGGTCTGGATCGAGCATGCCGGTCCCCACAGCCGAGGTAAAATAGAAGATGCCGGATGTGCGCTGATCGTAGCAGGCCACGTTGCCGTATGTAGCTGGCCTGTCCACCTTCTGGACATCGTGGCCTATGTCTGAAATCTCAAGTGTCGGCAGTACGGAAAGGTCCTCCTGCTTCATTTGCAAAGATTCAAGTTCCCGCTCTTGGCGTTTGATCCGTTCTATATCGGATGGGCCGAGCGAGGCCTTTATTTTCATAAGGCGTTCCTTGATCTTTGCGTTTTCCCGTTCCTCCATCTCCGGGTCAGGCACAAGAGTGAAAGTGAGGCGGTGCGGGTTATCGAGGAAAAATCGCCGGATACACTCTTCCAGAAACGGTCCCTTTTCGAGTTCTTCATACAATCGGTCAAGATACGGGTCAATTTGGATTATATCGACCGGGTCACTGCCGTGCAGCCAGCTTCCGCAGACACTCAAAAACAGTTTTACCCCGTAAGGATAAGGGGTATTGGTTATCTCCCTGCGGTGGAACTCTATCTGGTGAATGGCGGCGTCAATCAGCTCCCGGTCAATTCCATTGGTTGAAAGCCCGCGTAAAGTGTCCAGTATTATCCTTTCAACCGCAGCGGTATCATCCTTGCCGACATCCTTCAGCCCGCAGGCAAACATGGTGTCCTTCATTTCAGGGTCGTATCCGGTCCCGTCAGAAAGCGCGCTTCCAAGCCCCGAGCCTATCAATGCCTTATAAAGCGGAGCAGATGGGTTGCCGAGGAGCACCTGTTCAAGCAGGCCTATAACAAAAACATCAAATTTTTCCCTCGTATCGGCCATAAGCCAGGCCACACAGGCCTGGTATTTTTTTGACGGGTCTTCGCCCCTGGCCAGAGGATATGGATATGATACCGATTTTGGGCTTTTCCATCTCGGCTGGGAAGGAATATCCATGGCCGGGTCTGTTTTTTTCCCGAACCGGGAAAGCACCCTTTCCCCGATAAATTCCAGGTGATCGGGCAGGGGAATGTTCCCGTAAGTGTAGAAATAGGCATTGCCGGGATGGTAGTGCCGCCTGTGAAACTCTCTCAGGTCTTCAAAGGTAAGCGACGGGATATCGGCTGGATCACCGCCTGAATTGTTGCTGTACACGGTGTCGGGGTACAGGGCCTTCAGCAGGGACCGGAACATTACCTGGTCGGGCGATGACATGGCCCCCTTCATCTCGTTGTAAACCACGCCCTTGTAGGCCAGTTCCACCTCTCCGTTCCCGTCTTCCCCGGCTATGCCAAGGCGGCATCCCTCCTGCCTGAAGCTTGCTTCTGACAGAACAGGGAAGAAAACCGCATCCAGGTAAACGTCAAGCAGGTTGTAAAAATCTTTTCTGTTGGGAGTGGCAAAGGGATAACTCGTCCAATCTGATGCTGTCAGGGCGTTCATAAAAGAGCTGACGCTTCGTTTTATCATTGAAAAAAAAGGATCCCTGACAGGGTACTTTTGGGAACCGCACAGGACCGTGTGTTCCAGAATATGAGCCACGCCGGTTGAATCACCGGGGACCGTCTTAAACGCAACAGAAAAGGCGTTTTCAATATCGTTGTTTGCTATATGCAGATGCCTGGCGCCGGTAGCCATGTGTTCCAGTTCGTAAGCAACAGACCCGATTTCATGGATCTCTATAACCTTTCTGACCAGGTATCCCTTTATCTGTGCACCTGCCTCAAAACCGCCGCCGCTCATCATTCGAAGTCCAACTCCTGTAATCAGCAAGTCCGCTGTTTGCACATCCCGTGCGGTAACCACCCAAAGGCAAAAATCCGGGGCAAAAAAATCGGAACCGAAAGTAAACGCTGCAACTTACAGCCTATTTCGCGGCATACCTGCCGCGCTCCACTCTCTGGATATATCCAAGCTTGTGAAGCCTGAAAATAATGTTGCGAAGTTTTTTCTCCTCGAAACCGGTCTTTTTCTGAAGCGTGGCAAAATCCATACCCTTTTTACTCCGCTTGATGCTTTCAAAAACCTTGCTGGTTGCAGACGTACGACGAAGCCCATCCTTTGTCGCGCCGGTGCCCTGTACGGCTGTGCCCATACCTTTTTTTGACACAAGGGACGAAAGTCTGTTTACCGCCTTCTCAAGCTGGTCGATCTTCGCACCAAGCCGGTCCAAATCCTTCCGCGTGGCAAAATCGTTATCCCTCAGGATCTGCTTGACCGCCGCATCCAAAGAGATGTTGGTTGCTCTCCGTGCCATGAAACTCCTCCATCTCTGCTTGACCGCCGCATCCAAAGAGATGTTGGTTGCTCTCCGTGCCATGAAACTCCTCCATCATACGGCGCACATCCCCGGCCAAAAACATCCGACCTCTGCCTTTCTTATATACCAAAACAATGCCGGTACACACTTTTTGTTCTTTACTAAATTTTTAATAAGATATCAACGAATTCTGCAATTTGTGTTATTGACATGTCAAATGTCCGGTTGGACGATATTAAACAGGTTGTTGCCAGGGCTGGGACTCGTCCATCCTGTTTCATTGTTTCGCTTTTTTTGGTTTGTTTTTTTACTGCCCGGCTTTTTTAGCTGCAAACACCAGGCAAACAAGGCTCTTTCCTTGAAGATTGTTTTCCCCAAAGTAGAAACGGATGCTTTGTTTATTTGCATATGAGCCGCCATCAAAATAAGTATTGATGGGGGGCTACTCTATGATTTCACGGATAAGATAAACAGGACGGTTCTGTGATTCGTGGTAGGTGCGAAACACGTACTCCCCCAGTATGCCAAGAAAAATAAGCTGGATAAAACCCATGAAATATATACTCAGGGTGGTTGACGACCATCCAAAGGGCGCAATTCCGGTAAACTTGCTTACAAGTACATAAATAAAAGCAAAAAAGCAGATAAGCATTCCCGCAATGCCGGTAAAAAAGCACAGGCGGATCGGCAGTTCCGAAAAGGAAAAAATCGCGTCCATTGCAAGCCTGTAAAGAGCCGACAACCTCATCTTTGCCTCACCCTTTGCCCGGGCATCCCTTTCGTAGTCGACAAAGCCCTGGCGGAACCCGATGAAAAACCTTAAGCCTGGAAGGTAACGGCTTTTTTCCCTGAATGACAGGAGTGCCACAAGAGCCCTCCTGTTCATGAGCGAAAAGTTCCCGACATTTCTTGCCTCTTCCATCCCGGACAGTTTCTTGAACAGAAAATGAAAGGTCTCAAACAACAGGTTTTTGAAAAAACCATCGTTTCTGCCGGTTCTCCTCGCATGCACGATATCGTACCCCCCCTCAACAGCCTTCTCAAGAAGACTGGGTATAAGCTCCGGCGGGTCCTGAAGATCTCCGTCCATCATAACGACATAATCACCGCTTGAATGGTCAAGCCCTGCTGTATAAGCAGCCTGGTGGCCAAAATTCCTCGAAAACGAAATAATCTTCAGTCGCCGTTCATGGCTGTGGAACCCGACAAGTTTTTCAAATGTCCTGTCGCTGCTTCCATCATCAACACAGATAATTTCAAAATTTTCAGTGATACCCGAAAGCACGTCCACCGCGCGCCGCAGCAGCAGGTCTATGACCTCCTCCTCGTTGTATACCGGGATAATGAGTGAAAGCTTCATGGGTGCGAACCTCCATCCGTCTTTGGGCCGGGTTTCGGGAGGGTGCCGAATTTAACCAGCGATACACCATGCCAGGTCACCTCAACCAACGGATTTATCGCCCTGTAAAACCTGTCGTTAATATAGCTAAGCCGCCTTAATACAAGAAAATAGTCAGGGAAAGCACTGGTTCTGCGGCCAAGAACGGTATAGGTTCCGTCAAGAACACCATGGTCTGAATAGCAGTCAAGAAGCCAGTCCCACTGAGGCACCATGTAGACAGTTGCACCGTTTTGCAGGTAGCGGTTGACAGACCTCATGAAATCCGGGTTTGCAGCGTCCCAGTAGTAGGAAATCTCCATTCCTCTTTTTTGCGCTCCCTGTATTCCGCCGATAAGGCAGTTATAGTAACTCAACTCAAACGGATGGCTGGCCCATACCAGAATGGCAAGCACGGCAGATGCCGCCAGCCCGCACCATTTGCCGGCATACTTCACAAAGACATGGCCTGACAGCTTTTTGGCAACAGACAGGATGTAAAGAAGGCCAAGCCAGGCAAGGAGGCCCAAAAACGGATAAATGCTCAGAAACTGCCGGATACCATCATGTTTCGGCGTTATTGGCAATGCGGTGATCAGGACCCAGAACGCAACCGGGAAAACCAGCGCATGGGCAAGGCCGTGGCGCTCCGGTTTCCCCATGCGGAACAATCCGGCCGGAAGGAGAAGCAGCAGCAAAACAGGGAAAGTCACAAGCGTCATCACTGTAAAGTAATGCCACGGCAGGTGGAACTTGTAAATCTTGCCGAGGTAGAAGGTACTGATCGCTTCGTGGCTCCTTAAAAAGGGATATGTCAGGTAAGCGCCGATACCGTCCAGCGGGTGGGGCCACATGGTCGGGGATGTCAGGGCCACGAACAACAGCGCATACACCGAGCCCCAGAAAAGCCACCGTAATTGTGAATAATTCCTTTTAAAAACAAAATAGGCCGCAAGTGGCACGACAACGATAAATCCGGTTATTTTGGCTGCAGCCGCCACTCCAAGCAGCATGAAAAGCAGTGCCCAAAGCGCGGCACGTCTTTTGCCTGAAACGCTTTCCCGGCTTAACTTCCAGGCCGTAAGCGTGATCGCAAGCCAGCTCATGGCAACCGGGGAATCGGTAGCAGCTATCATAAGGTGCCCGAAAACCCTCGGCTGCAGGCATGCAAAGGCAATACCGGCCAGTGCAGCCGGAGAGGAAAAGGATGAGGCAAGAAGACGATAGGCAATGGCAGCGCATCCGGACACATAAAAAATGTTTGTCATCCGGTAGCTGGTTGGATAAGGAAGAACCCCTGAGAACAGATGCGAAAAAAAAGCGTTAACCGCTTTTAAAAAGGGCGGGTGGGGGTTGTGGTAAAAGCTGTATCCCCAGTATTTTAAAATAGTCGCATGGGCAAGGCCGTGGCCGTTTACAAACCAGTCCCGGACGGAATCGGCGAACCTGAAATAGCTTGCCTCGTCCCAGGTCAGTCCGAAGCTGCCGGATGCAAGCCCGAGCGCCATGCACATCCCGGCAAACACGAAAAACGTTTCGACATTCTTTGCCAGGCGCGTGTGGTGCTGCAAGTTTTCTGCATTGCGCTCATCATTCAACACGGCATGACCGCTTTCCAACCGTTTTTACCCGGTTTTTTTTAAAAAAACCTTGTGATCCACAAGAGAAAGGGAATGGATTTTTGCTTTTAAAAATTTCTGTTCCCCAAAGATACTTATGAGTTTTATGCCGTCCTCCTCCGGCTCAACCAGGTCAACCGCTTCCATAACAAGGGTCTGTTCGTTGTCGTCTATGAGATAGGCGTTTGCTTCACACATCTTAAGTCCTCCTTTATAAAAAATTTTGCAAATGTTCATTGATCAATGCATCGAGCAGGTGCGGAAGCGGATCACGGGAAACCCCCACTATCTCAACGTTTTCCTGTGAAAGGGGGATAAGTATCTTGACCGCCCCGCAACCGGCTATCGCCTCGGCAATCGCAGGTGTTACCTCTCCCATCAGGGCATGAGCCATCACGATCCCGACAGGGCCTATGATAACGTCGGCCTCGCGCACGGTTCGCGCAATAGCGTTCTCCCCTGAAGCGCCCCTGTTCGCTTTTGCCTTGAGCATCTGTGCCGTTGCAATCGCGTTCGTCCCAAGAGCAATAAGCTCGACACTTTCCCCGAGCGTTTCCTTTATCTTTTTTATTGTCGCGGCCCCTATGCCGCCGCCCTGACCGTCTATGACGCATATTTTTTTCATGCTCATACTCTACAGCGAATTATCCTGTTTTTCAAAGAAAAACCGACAAGGCGCAACGTTTGGGCAGAAACAGCCCTCCTGCCCTGAAAGGAGAACAATTTAGACCAAAATTTGTTTCTTTTGCTGTTCCAAAAAAAATGGTCTGGCTGGGAACCGGTTGTCACGTTTTTTTAAGATAGCTTAACGATGTCTTGAATTGCATTTCCATGGTATACTATATAAACTGAATTTACTGTTTCATAAGCGATGCGACTCGAGCCGGCCCGGGATGCGAGGTGACACGATGATGGGACTAAAAAGCAGGAAAACCTTTGTCTGCATATTTGTTGTGGCCAGTTGCCTGTGTGCATGGCCGTTTGCTTTTGCAGGCGAAAAAGGCCTTTTGGCAGACGAAATTCTTGACAGGGTTGAAACCCGATACGACTGTGAAAGCTTTTCTGCAACATTCAAACAGACATCTACGCTAAAGGCGATGAATATTACAGACACGGCAGGCGGAACAGTTGTTTTCAAGCGTCCGAGAAAATTCAGGTGGGTATACAGCAAGCCGGATAAACAGTACATCATTTCTGACGGTGTAAGGCTGTGGATATTCAAACCTGATGAAAAACAGGTGATGGTCGGCAAGGCACCCACACTTTTTGGAAACGGCAGGGGCGCAAGCTTTTTTTCCGACATAAAATCCCTGAGGACGGATTTTTCTCCCGGGATAGCCTCTTTTTAAATGTGGTCTATATGGAGATAGATAAAAGCACATTCGAGGTGACCGCGGTTGAAACGGTTAACGCCTATGGCGACGATACACGCCTGGAGTTCTCTGACAGGGAATTTTGCAAAAAGGTTGATGATTCACTTTTCACCTTTGATATTCCGATCGATGCTGACGTGATAACACTGGACAACGAGAGCTGACAACATGATGGAAAGCCGAATAAAAGAGCTGGCCCGGAAGCGTAATGCTGTTATACTTGTTCACAACTACCAGCCTCCACAGATACAGGATATCGCCGATTTCTGCGGAGACTCCCTGGAGCTTTCAATAAGGGCGTCGGAAACCAGCGCAGACGTTATAGTCTTTTGCGGAGTTCACTTTATGGCTGAAACCGCATCTATCGTCTGCCCGGACAAGACCGTGCTGCTTCCCAGAACAGAGGCGGGCTGCCCAATGGCCGACATGATCACCCCGCCTTCACTTAAAGCCATGCTCGAGGAGCTGGGGAAACTGCCGGTGGTGACCTATGTAAACTCACCCGCATCGGTAAAGGCGCTTTCCACTGTATGCTGCACATCGGCAAACGCGGTAAAGGTGGTAAACAGCCTTGAAGAAAAAGAGCTGCTCATGACGCCGGACCGTAACCTCGCGTCCTATACAGAAGCGCACACGGATAAAAAGATTCACAAGTGGGCAGGCTGTTGCCCCATTCATGATGCCTTGAGGGCAGAAGATATAGAAAAAGCCAGGCAGAAGCACCCGGATGCCGAGGTCATGGCCCATCCTGAATGCAGGCCGGAGGTGACTGAAACTGCTGACGTGGTTCTGAGCACGTCGGGCATGCTGAAGCACGCCCGCCAGTCGGATCGTTCAAGCTTTATCGTGGCGACTGAAAACGGTCTCATATATCCTTTGAAAAAAAACTGCCCTGACAAATCTTTCTTCCCGGCTTCAGAGACCATGATGAGGATGTGGCCCAATGCCTTGAAAATATGGCTCCCGAAGTCAAGGTCCCTCCTGATATCCAGCAAAAAGCGCTGGACGCCGTAAAACGTATGATGGCGATTTCATGATCCGGCGTTTGGAAAGATTTTAAAGAAAATATTCTGCCACAATGCCCGAAACGGGTCAGCACACCAGAAACATGTGTATATGCCTGGGATCAAGACTGTCCGGCAGGACATCCCTGTACTCATCCTCCAGCTTGTCGAACAGCCGTGTTAAGATTAAGCCGGCGTCCCGGGACAGTTTGTAGGGGGCAACGCCCACCAGGTCGGAAAGCCATGACAGGAAAGACTGCTTGAGTTCATCTTTTATGAAACCACTCGGTCCGGTTGAATCCTGCCGTGTCATGAGATCGGCAAAAAACAGGCGAAACCGGTCTGACGGTATGAATTCAACAACAACAGGAAGGCCAAGCACGCTTCTGGCCCAAAGCGTAAGCAACAGGTTATCCACGGTCAGTATGAGAGGTGAGACCGGTGAAGGATCTATGTCTGCTTGCAGCAACAGGTCGTCTATAACCATAATCTCGCGAAGAAGACTTTCGGCGTCGCGAACGTCGGCTACAGAGCCAAACTCCCTGTAAAGACCATCTGTATGGTCGTAAAACAGGGGGCGCTTTACCAGAAGGCCTCCCAGTGCCCCGCCGCGTCTCTCTCCCCAGAATGCAAGGGGCAGCCCCTTTTCCGCCCACCAGCTTGACCTGCGCCACCTTACGGCCCGGTTTTTAAGCTCCATTACCACGCCGTAGCCGGTCCGGAAGATGTCTGCAAGATATGCGGTCTTCATCAGAGATGCGGCCCTGGAAGGCTCGCATCCAGTTTCCATGTTTCCGCAAAGCCTGGCAAAACCGATTGAAAGATACCCGCATGCCTTGCGCACCACCATGCCGAGCTCTTTTTTTGTGGCAAGAACCACCTGGTCGGCCACGGCTATATTGTTGCACAGTGCGGCGAATTCGGCGCAAAGCTCCTGGATTGTATTCCCGGAATCAACAAGGTTGAGTGCACGCTCAAAAACACCGGTCCCGTCCATCAACTGCAGCTGGGTCATCGGAACCGGCAGCAGAGAACCTTTGTTTTCAATTGCCGGGGGTTTTGCAGGAAGTTTTTTTGAACGCAGCGGCTGGTAAATCCCGATGGCCTCCTCGAACGGCAGAAAGCCCTTTTCAGCAAGCCTGACATTCCGAAGCCTGTACGCCTCCTCCTCGGCCTCTGCCGGAATAACGCCGGAGGAGTAAAACAGCAGCTCCTGGTACTTTATGTAATCGGTATCTGCAAGGCGCTTTAAGAAACCATACAATACGTTATCCCGCCATTGGGTTTCCTTGTCATCCATCCCGACTGCAGGGCCTTTTTTGATAAAACGGAAGTAGTAGACATCGTCAAACGTGAAGAAATCATCATCAAATTCTGACGGCTCCTGGTCATGCTCACGCACGGCAGCCTCTATGTGGTAATAGAAAAACAGCTCGAGGAAGTCCTTTTTTTCAGAGGTCATCCATGACAGGAAACGATCAGCATCCGCCTCCATGAGCAGATCGAACCACTTTACAACAGCATGGTTGTTTATCTCTTCCTTTTTCCATGAATCTGTATCCAGGATATATTCCCACTGGCTGTCTGAGGCCAGGGATATAAGCTCTATCGCATCTTCCGGCCCTATTTCGTTCACCATCAGGTAAAAATCCTGCTCTGCCATCGAGTGCACAACTGCAGGAGCGTCAGGAGAGTCAATGATAAGGTCCATCGCCTTTCTGGCAGGAAGCGAAAGGGCCTTTTTTCTCAATCTTGCAACCCTTGCAAGCTTATCCTTTATTACAGGGGACTGCTCCATGCTTTCACCTGTCCTGTGCACCGGTTGTCACAAATCTTTCCGTCCTTCTGGTTCATCATATACATCAACAGGCAGGAACGGCACAAGAGCCATGCCCGGTATGGAAAACAGAAAACTTACACCGAAAAAATACCCGTATCCCAGCCAGCTTGCCAAAAATCCGCTGGCCACCCCGGAAAACAGGCCGCTTACGTTCATAAGCCCGCTGCCTATGGCATAATGTGCGGCCTTGAATCTGGCCGAGCATATACGCATGAGAAAAGTCATGAGAGTTCCAAGTCCCCCGGCAAACTGGTCAAAACCGTGTACGGCCGCGATAAATGCCAGGTTCATCTTTCCGACGGGAACTGTTGCGATGCCGGCACCTGTGTTTGCAGCCACGAATGGATCAAGATGCAGCGCGAGAACCATGTAAACCACGTTGGTGAGGTTTTGGAGAAGCAGGAAAGGCCATATGACCCGCCTCAGGGAAAAAGCGGCTATGCAATAGCCGCCCAGCACCGCTCCGGCAATGGAAAGCGGCAGGCCGACAATGGATGAAATCCAGCCGTAATGGACCTTTATGCCTACATCCACGAAAAACGGGGATACCATGGAGGAGAGCATGAACTCTCCGGTCCTGAGCAACTGAAAACGAGTACGCCCAGAAGGGCAGCAAGCAGCAGGATTCCTATCCATTCGGGGAACCCGACCACATTGAAAAAGGGATATGAGGTGCCAAGATCGCTGTAGAACCTGGACCGGCAAAGAAATTTCAGGCCGGCCAGCGCAAGTGCAAGAGCCGCGGCAGCGGCGATTTTTTTTGCCTTCAGGAGGGAGTTGTAAAAATCTCTAAACAGATGCCCCGGCTGTTCAACCTTTGGCAGGCAAACAAGGTTGTATAACCAGAAAAGGCCAAGTGTAAGGCCTGAGCAAAAAAAGGCGGCTGTCCATCCAACTGTGGTTCCGATCGTGGCTATAATACCGGTGCCGACCATCATGGCAATGCGGTAGGCCATCACCCGGTATCCGACAAACCTGGCCTGCCCCTCCTTGTCCAGGGCCTCCATGTAAAAACCGTCGATGGCTATATCGTTTGTCGCCGCTATAAAAGCGCCTATGAAAAAAAGGACCGATATCGCACCAACGCCCCAGGCAAACGGCACAAACACCGCGGCCAGAAACATCATTACAACGAGCAGGAACTGGCACCACAGCATCCATCTTCGCTTTGTGGAAAACCGGTCTACCTGGGGGCCCCATAAAAACTTCACTATCCATGGTATGCCGAACAGTGATGTCAGGCCTATGGCCTCGAGCCGGACATGCATGTCCCTGAAAAAAAGAGAGGAAAGCGTGCGGATTATGGTATAGGGGAACCCTTCGGCAAAATAGGTCGTAAATGTCCAAAAGTAGGGAGAAAAAAACGGGCTTTCTTTTTTTCTTGTTTCAGGCAATCCGCCCCTCTGCCGAAAAAGGCCGCCCCTGTTCCACGGACAGAAGCGGCCTTTCTTCAATTGATAAGGGTTACTTGCTTTCCAGCTGTTTCGGCGTGACAACCGCTCCGAACCTGGCCTTCAGCCCCTCCAGCCCCTTTTTCTGGCGTTCCAGAATTGTAAACAGCTTTTCGGGTATGTGTGCCTCTTTCCTGTAGGCCTCTGTCTGGAGATCTATACGTGCTATTATGTTATCGACATAAAGCGAAAACTGCTTCTCGTACAGCTCATAGGGATAGGGCTTGTCTATTATAGATGCAAAAAGATCTTTTAAATCCTCATATTTTGGGATTCTTCCTATGGGTGTTTCGAGCCAGGAGACATCGCCGTGCGCCATTCGTTCAAGCCAGGACAGCCAAACCTTGACATCTCTCTTTTCACCAAGGAGTTTCTTTGACGTACCCCCGCGGGCCTCATGGGTGAGAAAATAGTTAAGACCCGCCATGATCGGACGTTTTCCGGGCGCTATCCTGTCACTGCCGAAGAACTCGAACTGTGCTTCCATGTAATCGCCCAGGGGGCCGGGGATGAACGGGGCATTACCCCATGGCGCACGCCTGACACCAGATGCCCCGACCTCCGTGGCCGTTGCTGCGGATACTATACAGGCTCCTATGACAACTCCCTCGTCTGTGTCCTTTGCAACCCAGACCGGCGGCATGGTGTCTGAATCCCTGCCGCTGTAGGTTACCATTCGGGTCTCAACCCCTGCCGGATCTTCAGCCTTTGCCGAATAGTTTGAAAGCTCGGAGCATGCAATGGTGCACCGGGCGTTGGGGTGTGACGGAGGAATCTCCTTGCCGTTTTCATCCTTCATTCCTTTTTCCCAGCGGCCCTGGAAGTTCCTGCCCCTGTCGGGCATGGGTTCACCATTGCCGACCCAGTGAGGCACGCCGTTATCATCGACAAGAACGTTGGACCAGATAACCTCAGAGCCGGGGTTCCTCAGCCGCTCCATGAGAATGGGATCCCCCTCCATGTTGACATCCTCGACTATGCCGAATATGCCGTATTCCGGGTTTATGGCACGGACAGAACCGTTTCCGTCTATCCACATCTGGGCAAGATCGTCCCCTATGAAAAAATCACCGGCCATGGCTGTAGAGGTCTTCCCGCAGCCGCTCGGGGCAGCGCCAACACACCAGGTCTCCCTGCCGCCCGGGCCCTTTATGCCGGTTATGAACATGTGTTCCGAAAGCTGTTCGCCCCGCCTTTCATACACTGCCATGTCAACCGCGAACCTGTGGTTACCCTTCTTCAGAAGCAGGGTGTTGCCTGCATAGGTGCAGTTGAAGCTGTATGTGGTACGGTCCTTCCTGTCCATGAACACCCTGGCGTTTGGAAGGTCCTCGGGCCGATTCTTCCCCTCGCTGTGAATGTTTGTGAAAAAATGGCCTCTTGCAGCCACCTCATCGTCAAAATGCTCAAAGATGTTACGGAAAAGTATGTCCGCACTGTGCATGACATAGGCGGAAGTGGAAGCTTCTATGGCAGGGTTGGAAGCCGGTGCGCCCACAGGTCCCCTGGAGTAGAAGCCGACGATAAGAGTCTTTCCGCGCATTATGCCGGTCATGAACTTTTTTATCTCTTCTATTGCGTCATCCCTTAGTTTCTTGTTTGCAAGAGAGTTTATTTCCTCATCAGGATCGGCGATGTAAAATGTCCTGTCAAGGATCCTTCCCTGCTCCTCCTTTAAATCAAAATGGACGGTATGGCCCTTCATGGCAAGCGGTTCCTCCTCGCCCTTCTCAAGTGCGTGAGCCCGAACCCACTGCCGGTCATCCTCCGATCCTGAATCGATGAAAACGGCGTCCGGCCGCCCCATGGCAATTGCGTTGGCGATTTTTACAAGGGCCTTTTCGGTCTTTATGCGGCCTATCTTTGCGAGATTTTCCGCATCCATAGTTTCTTCAAATATTTTACGTGCATCATCGACAGTTTCGATTCCTCCGATTATACGGGCAATGTCAATTTCCGTCATGACCAGACCCCCCCTTACTTAAAAAGCAAAATAGTTGAACAACCCCAAATTACATCTGTTTCCCGCGACCTGGGGTCTCCATGACATCTACAATTATATCTTCCAGTCTGCGCTTTGGAACATGGTGAACGCCTGAGTCGTCACGCCAGTATTTTATATCGCCATCCGGCCCAACCTCTTCGATTACGATCTGCTCCTTGGGCCTGCCAAGTGCAATCACCAGCATTATCCTGAGATGTTCCGGGATGGCAAGCACAGACCTTAGCCTTTTTTCATCAAACGCGCCTATCATACAACCGGCAAGCCCGGCCTGCCTTGCTCCAAGCAGGATGCTTTGGGCCGCAATGCCGTGGTCACACCAGAAATTGGTCGTTATGGTGGTGTCTCCTGTGATTATTATGTATGCGGCCGGTCTCTCTCCAGGCTTCGGGCCAGGCCAGTCAGGCAGGTAGCCGGCCCATGCCAGGGCTGGAAATATAAGCCGGTTTCTGGCCGTTTCCCAGGAAAGGATATATTTCAACGGCTGGCGGTTTGCCGCAGACGCCGACAGCCTTGCAAGATTCACAAGCTGTTTTAACAGCTCTTCACTGACCGGCTGGTTTTCGTAAAACCTCCGGCAACTCCTGTTTTTCCTGATCAGGTCTTCAATCATCATTGTCATCGATCACACACGCGCTTTTTTCAAAGATTGGCATGTTCTGGCGTATCCAGATCATAACCTTGTCAAACTCCCGGGCTACCTCGTTCAGTGCTCTGCCCCTGTGGCTTACCCTGTTTTTCTCCTCCCTGGTCAGCTCGGCAAAGGTCTTTCCAAGAGGCGGGTAATAAAAAACCGGGTCATAACCGAACCCGCCATGGCCTTTTGGTTCGCGCGTTATCTCGCCTTCGCACCGCCCCTCATAGGTAAGCGCGGCCCCGGTGGGAACCGCTATGGATATGACACACTCGAATGCGGCCCTGCGGTTTTCGTGATGCTCCATTTCGGCTAAAAGTTTTTTACAGCGTTCCTCGTCTGTTGCGTTTTCCCCGGCATAACGCGCCGAGAGAACGCCGGGAGCTCCGCCAAGCGCCTCCACGACCAGTCCTGAGTCGTCGGCCATTGCAGGGAATCCAAGAATCCTTGCCGTGAAACTCGCCTTTTTATAGGCGTTTTCGTCAAAGGTAGCACCATCCTCAACGACTTCGGGGATAGGACCGAAGTCATCCAGGTTCTTTATTACCACTCCCCTGCCTTCAAGAAGGTCTGTTATCTCTTTTGTCTTGCCTTTGTTTCTGGTGGCTATAACCAGAACCTGTTCAGGTTTCATAATTTACTCTTTGCAAAGTTTTTAATATATCGGGAAAAATACATAAACTTTCATGCAGGCAGATTCTCAGGATGTCTGCTGGCTGTTTTGACCAGTAACTTATACCCGATAGATAAATGGTTGTAAAGCGCTTTTACTCCCTTGAGGTTTCTGGTATATTCTACAGGTAACGGTCAAACAGGCCGCACCTCAAATATATATAACGGGTTAACTTCCTGGAAAACTTTTCAAAGGGGAACAGCATATGAAAAGCAGGCTGATGAAAATCATAGCAGTTATGGCTGTTGCAATGACTCTTGTCGGATGCGGATACAATACTATCCAGAAACAGGAGGAAGCAGTTTTCAAGGCATGGGGCGATGTGGAGGCCAGCCTCCAGAGACGGGCGGACCTGATCCCCAACCTTGTTGCAACCGTGAAGGGGTATGCTTCGCATGAAAGGGAAACTCTCCAGGCCGTGATCGAGGCACGCGCAAAAGCAACATCCGTTACCCTGTCCCCCGGCGACCTGAGCAATGCCGCTGCCATGCAAAAACTCCAGGAAGCTCAGGGACAGCTTTCATCCGCTCTTTCCCGTCTCATGGTAGTGGTTGAAAAATACCCGGAGCTGAAGGCCAACCAGAATTTCCTGGACCTTCAGAACCAGCTTGAAGGCACGGAAAACAGAATCAACGTTGCCCGGCAGCGCTACAACAGGGCGGTGGAGGAGTTTAACTACTCCATACGCAAGTTCCCATACAACATTACAAACAGGCTGCTGCTTCACCTGGAAAGAAAAGAGTATTTCAAGGCGGACAAGGGTGCAACAGCTGTCCCAAAGGTGGATTTTTCAGGGTAACCTGGTTTGACGAAAGAAGCATCAATGATTCGTTCCTCGGCAAAACATGTTCTGGCATTTGCGGTAGTCATCCTGCTTACAGTTATATGTGCGGCAACGGCCTGTGCGCTTGATGTCCCGCCGTTAAGGGCAAGGGTAAACGATTATGCGCACATGTTATCCGCGCAAACCGTGCGGCAACTTGAAATCATGCTGCGCCAGCTCGAGGAGAATGATTCCACCCAGATCGTTGTTTTGACCATTCCCTCGCTTGAAGGGGATAACCTGGAGGATTTTTCCATCCGCGTGGCCGAAGCATGGAAAATAGGCCACAAGGGCAAGGACAACGGCGCAATCCTGCTCATAGCGAAAAAAGAGCGTAAAATAAGGATCGAGGTGGGATACGGACTTGAGGGGAGACTGACCGACCTTGTTGCGGGCCGTATAATCCGAAACATAATGGTGCCGCAATTTCGTGCGGGGAATATAGACAAGGGTGTACTGGACGGCGTTTACACCATGATCGAGGTGGTTAGAGGGGAATTTTCGGCAGACAGAGACAGAACGGATCACCAGCCGCAGCCCAGGTCTTCCGACATGGTTGGCATGCTGATATTCGCACTGGTAATGATAAATATACTTGGCAGGCTCAACCGCAGGCTGGGGGCGGTTAGCGGAGGAATCTTTTTCCCTCTGGCAGGTTGGATGATATTCGGGGCAGGGCTGTTTTGGCTGTTGCTGCTTATACCCATAGGAATTTTTGCCGGGCTTTTTGCAGGTATATTCGGCGGGCCTCTCTACTTCGGCCGATCCGGGATCACGGGCCGGGGCGGGTTCTGGGGCGGCGGCCTTGGCGGAGGTGGTTTCGGAGGTGGTTTCGGAGGTGGCTTCGGCGGCGGAGGAGCCTCGGGCGGCTGGTGATAATCCGGCCCGGGATCAAAGGGCGCCGTTAATTTAGGTGGTTCATTGCAACAGGTTTTTACAGATGAAACAGTTTTTAGCGGAATCGGACAAACAGCGTATAATAGAAACCGTAAAGAAGGTGGAACAATCCACTTCCGGCGAGATCGTGCCCATGGTGGTTCCGGCAAGCTACCACTATCCGACCGCAGCCATGATTGGCGGAGCTGCCCTGGGGATTCCGACTGCGCTGCTTTTCACCCGTCTGCTTGGCGCCCTGTTTTGGCTCGGCACAAACAATATCTGGATTTTTCTGGGCGCTGAGTGCGTGGCTTTCGTAATATGGCATGCGATAGTAAACCGTGTCCCATGGCTGAAGCGTCTTTTTGTCTCGGCCCGGGAAATGGCCGATGAGGTCGATGAGGCGGCGTTTGTGCATTTTTACAAACACGGGCTTCACAAGACAAGAGAGCAGACCGGCATCCTCATATTTATCTCGGTTTTCGAACGGAAGGTTGTAATGCTTGCTGACAGCGGCATAAACGAAAAAGTGGCCGGGGGCCAATGGGACGAGATCGTGGCCGGCCTTGTATCCGGCATCAAGGCGGGCAGACAGGTAGACGCCATATGCAATGCGGTGGAAAAGACCGGCGCCATACTGGCCCGTTTTTTTCCTGTCAGGCCCGACGACACCGACGAGCTTGAAAACCTTATCGTTGAACCGTAAGCAGGTTGCCGAAACTGCTTTATGAAAAGAACCAAAAATAGTGCCCCTGTCATTAGCGTCCGAATTAATATTAAAGTAAATTCAATAGAATATCCCACCACATTGTTGTCCTGACCATCCCCCCAAAAAGTGCTCCTATTGATAACCACCTGAATTTATAATTTTTGATTCCAAAATTAAAAAAAAGTTGTATTTAAAAAAAGTTGTATTTGTTAATTATTTTGCTATATTACTTTAAAATTCAAAATGGGTATTTTTACAAACTAAGGGCATTAATCCTTAAATCACCTGCAAAAGACCATTTGTCCCTTATAACATACGGCGTTAAAGCCTATATTTAATGGTCTTTTGCCATTATCGACTGCTGTCCAGAATCCGTTTTTGGACAATAGTAATGGGAGGAGTCAGCGATGCTGGTGTTGCAAATATTCAGGAAGGGAGCTGGTTGATGATGGGGGTTGCACTGTATTCATATGTTGGCAAGGTGGGTCGACAGACGTCGACAGTTCGGGCAGTGTGGATGTTAACTGCCATTTGCTTTTTTTACATGGTGCCTGCACCTTTTGCGCAGACAGTCAGCCTTAAGGATGTTTTCAGCCTGGCGCTTAAAAACGATCCACGGTTTGTCGGGATGGGTTATGAGAGAGCTGCCCAGGAAGAGATCTTGAAACAGGCCTGGGCCGAAGTGAAGCCAAATCTTGCTGCAGAGGGTGTCTATACAGAAACGGACCAGGAAATTGTCAGTTCGGATAATACCGTTTACGGGACCGGCAGCTCCAGCTATCCCACCAAAGAGTATAGTTTATCTTTTGTCCAGCCATTGTTTAACATGGCGTCATTTGTAAATATCAAAAAGGCCAAAGCCCAGCTCGCAGTAGCTGATGCCGAGCTGCAAGCCGCCCGGCAGGAGTTGGCCATTCGTGTCGCTGCTGCATATTTCAGCGTACTTGAGGCCGGTGATCGCATGGCCGCTACTGTCGCAGAAGAAGCGGCCGTAAAACGACATTACGAACTTATTAAAGGGCGGTTTGACAGCGGTCTTTCCACCCGTACCGAGTTTTATGACGCCAAGGCCAGACTGGCCGAGGTAATGGCCAACCGGATAGCGGCCGCCAGTGACCTGGACAATGCCAGGCAGGCACTTGAGGAAATTGTCGGACCTGTCGCAGGCAAGCTTGCTTCTCTAAGGGATAAGATTCCAATGATCCCCCCGGATCCCTCCGACCCAAAGGTCTGGATCAAGGCCGCCCACAAGCAGAACCCGGAACTGAAAGCGGCCGGCCAGAAAGTCGAGTCGGCGCGGAATGAGGTCATGCGACAGAAAGCAGGCCATTATCCCTACCTTGCTCTGGAAGCCAACTATACCTGGCGTGACACTGAGGGTACGCTTTTCGGTGGAGGCAGCGAGGTGAAAACAAATGATATTCTGGTCCGGATGACCGTGCCGCTTTATGCGGGGGGCAGTGTCAGTTCCAGGACGCGGGAGGCAAGGTATCGTCTTGATGCCTCTCTTCAGGAAGAAACGCGCCAGATGAGGGCAATTGAACGGAAAGTCTGGGTTGCTTATCACGGCGTGAATACGGCAATTGAAAGGGCCAAATCGTTCCGTGAGGCGTTGGAAGCCCAGAAACTGGCGCTGGAGGGAAAAAAAGAGGGATACCGGTCCGGGCTTTTTACGATCCTTGCCGTGCTGGATGCAGAGCGGGATCTTTCACTGGCGCGGCAGAATTACGCCATGGCGAGATACGACTATATCCTTAACAGCCTGATGCTCAAGCGGGCTGCGGGAACTCTGGATGACCAGGATATCACCATTGTTGACAGCTGGCTTCAGTCCGATTCTCAGGGTAATCCGGTTGAGCCTGTCAGCCAGCGCGACGTGGAGCCGGACAACCGGAATAAGGACATTCAGAACAAGGATCTTCCAGAATAAGGATTACCAGGGTGACCTGGATAAACAGGCCGATTCGGTGGATATGTCGGCCGGGAGATTAATCTTCATAAAAGAGGTCTTGCGATTCATGCGATGCCTCGGGAGATGGGACGATGTTGCGGGTTAAAAGAGGCAACAAGAGAAACAGGCGGGCTAAGGGCAAAAAACAGCGGATGAACCGCAATGAACGCCCTTTTCAGCTTGAAGCACTGGAGCCGCGCCTGCTCCTTTCAGCCGATCTGGGTATTTCTCAGGTAGATCCCAAAGATCTGGGCCTTATATCAGCGCCGGTAGTGGAAAACGTAGACCGGTTCAAAGACGTTGCCGCCACGCCGGCCGGAGACGGCCTCCAGGATAAAGTTGCGAACGGGGCGGTTGCTGCACCTGCGGACGGGGAAAATGCCGGGCAGGCATCCCCGCTTTGCGGCCATGACGATGCCGGGACGGTAAAAGATACAGGGCTTCGCCAGGTGGTTATTGTTGATGCAACCATAACCGATCGGGATGCCTTGCTGGATGATATTGTCGGTGACCGTACAGATGCCACCACCATCGATATGGCCAACGCTTCGCAGAAGATTGAAAACCGCAATCACGAAGGCTCTCTGTTTGATATTTATATACTTGATGGTGAACGCGATGGCATCGATCAGGTGTCGGAGATTTTAAGTAACTACAGCAATCTTGACGCGGTTCATGTTTTTTCTCATGGCGACGATGGCAGCATTCGCCTGGGCGATAACCTTCTGACCGTTGATGAACTGGCCGAACGCAACGAAGACCTGGCCGGGTGGGGTGTATCCCTTGACGCTGAAGGTGATCTTTTGTTGTATGGGTGTAACGTAGCTGAAGGTGACACCGGTGCAACTTTTGTAAAATCACTGGCTTCGCTGACCGGGGCCGATGTGGCCGCTTCTGTTGATCAAACCGGTGCCGCCGATCTGGGCGGCGACTGGGACCTGGAAGCACACGTCGGCTCAATTGAGACGCCTGCCGTTGTCGGGGATACATCGGCCTATTCCCATCTTTTAGAGGATTTTGTCAGCACCGAAGAGAACGAAACATTTACCAGTGATGATGTAAACGCCGATCATACGTTTACCTTTAATGACAACTGGGGCAACGACGCCATTACCGCGGTCGGAACCGGGAGGGACACCCTGGATTTTTCGGGCGTCAAAGCCGATCTGCAGTTTATCATTGCCGCTGACGGCAGTATCTCCGTGACCGATGGCACAAACGTGCTGCAGCCGATAACCGGGATTGATTCCATCATCGGAGGCACCGGTGATAATTGTTTTATTTTTGAAGACGGGGCCAGTTTTGCCGGAGATATCAACGCGGGTGAGGGCGGCAGCAATACCCTCGATTATTCGGCCTATACTACGGCGGTTGGAGTTAACCTGGCCGATGGCACCGCCACGGGAGTAGGTGGCGGCATCAGCAATTTTAAAAATGTTATCGGCGGCGCCGCAGGCGACATCATCGTCGGTGATTCCTACGCCAATGAAATAACCGGCGGCGCCGGCAACGATATTATCGATGGTTTGTCCGGGGAGGACACCCTGACCGGCGGTGCCGGTGATGATGTTTTCGCCTTTTCCGATGACTGGCTTGCGGCGACCATCACCGACGCTGACGTGGGCGCCAACACGCTTGATTTTTCCAATGTTACCAACGACATGGAGTTTACGTTCCGGGCCGACGGCACGATATTGGCCGATGATTTTACCAGTACCCTGGAAACCACGGGTGATGTGGCCTCAATTGTCAGCGGCTCAGGTGATGATACTTTCATATTTGAGAACACCGCTACTTTTAACGGTACCATCGACGGTGGGGCAGGCGACAATCTGCTTGATTTTTCTGCCTACCTGACACCGGTACGTATCGACCTTGGCGCCGGGACAGTGGATATGGGCGGTTTTGTCAATGATGCCGGCATCATGGAAGGTATGACTGTGGATATGCCGCTGGCTTATCTTAACAGCGGCAAAGGCGTTGGCACGGCTGCCGTGACTGGTGAGACGCTGCTGACCGATCTGAACGATGGCACGGGTGTGGGGGCGGCGGCTACGCTCACCACGGACACCCCGCTGGGTGATCTTAACGATGGCGCCGGGGTGGGAATTCTCCCGACGCTGACGGCGGGAACTTTGCTGGCCGACCTTCATGACGGTTCAGGGATCAGCTTTTTGGATGGTGATGATGTCCGTATCACCCTTACAACCGGTGAGGAAGTCAACGTTGATCTTGACGGCTGCACAACCGTGGGCGACGTACTGACCGCTATTACTGGTGCTCATGCAGACCTTACCGCCGAAATTAACATCGATGGTAATGGCATAAACATTATTGACGCCTCCGGTGGGGCGGGCGACCTGGCAGTTACGGCGCCTAATTATGCGATGGCCGCCTATGAACTGGGAATTGAAGGTACCGGAACCGGCGGACTGCTCGAAGGTTCCAAGATCATCAACGGTCTGGGTATTCTCTCGATCTTGGCGGCTGCACAACGCTGGGTGACGTGCTGGACGCCATTACTGCGGCTGATACCCACCTTACCGCCGAAATTAATGCCGCCGGCAACGGCATCGACATTTTTGATGCCTCCGGCGGCGATGGCGATATTCGGATTGCCGGTCTGGCTGAATCACCGGTGGCCAGGGACCTTGGCATAGAAGGCGTTGGTGTAGGTGGTAAACTGGAAGGATCGGCAATTATCCATGACTTTAGCCTGACTCTTACCGATGGTTCCACTGTTGATGTATCTCTGGCCGGGGCCGGGACCCTGGGCGATGTCATGACGGAAATTTATAACGCCGGTGGTGGGGCGCTGACCGCCGTTATCAATGATGCTGGCAACGGCCTTGATATCTATGATTACGCCGGGGGTGCCGGCAACCTGACGGTTACCGCGCTGAACGGCTCTTCTCTGGCTTCGGACCTGGGTATTGCCGGTTCCGGCACCGGGGACAGATTGAACGGCGGCGCGCTGGCTCATGATCTGCGGATTACGCTTAGTGACGGGACGACAGTAGACGTGGCCCTGGGCGGGGCTGATACCATCGGCGATGCATTGGACGCCATTAATGCGAACTCCAATCTCAGTGCCGTTATCAACGGCGCCGGCAACGGCATTGACGTCAGTGATACGGCCGGAGGCGCAGGCAATCTGATTATCTCCGACCTGGGTGATTCCACGGCAGCTACGGACCTTGGTATCGCTGGTACAGGCTCAGGGGCGCAGATTAATGGGTCCGTGTTGGTATCTCCGGTTACGGGCACTACTTTCAGCAACATCATTGATGCCGCCGGCGGTGCGGGAGCGGATCTGTTGATCGGGGATAACCAGGACAACACCCTGATCGGTGGAGACGGCGCAGACAGGTTCCAGCTCTCCGGAAGCTGGGGCAGCGATATTATAGAGGATTATGGCGAAGGCGGGATTGACGTTCTTGACCTTTCCGCTGTCGCCGCTGCCCTGACCGTTACCTTCCACGCAGACGGTACGGTTTCCGTGACAGACGGTACCAATACCCTGGACAACGCCGATGTTATTGAAGGCGTAATCGGCGGCTCCGGTAACAATACCTTTGTTTTTGAAGACGGCGCTGATTTTGCTGGATTTATCGATGGCGGTGCCGGCGGTGCCAATGTCCTGGATTATTCGGCTTACACAACCGCCGTGACAGTGGATTTGGCTGGGGGTACGGCCACCGGCACCACGGGTATTGACCATATCCATACCATTGTTGGCGGCAGCGGGGACGATACCCTGACCGGTGACGACGAGATAAACACCATCATCGGCGGCGACGGAGCCGATACCATTACCGGAGGCGGTGGCAATGACCTCCTTGCCGGCGGTGTCGGTGATGATACTTATATCATGACCAACGACGGCACCGACACAATCACGGAACTTGCCGGTGAAGGCACTGACACGCTGGACTACTCCGACTGGGGTACAGCCCTGACGATGGATTTTGGAGCGGGCACAGCGCCCGGTACGGATGGTGTCAGTAACATTGAACGGGTCGTCGGCACCAACCTGGGTGATACCATGGCCGGGACCACCGGGGATGATACGTTTGTCTTTTTAAACGACTGGGATACCGATACGGTTACCGATCCATCAGCGGTTGACAGCGACACCCTGGATTTTTCGGCCGTTACCCAGTCCCTGACCTTTACCTTCACCGGAACCGGTGCCGTGTCGATTAGCGACGGCACAAACACACTCAGTGACATCAGTAATGTCGAAAGCCTGATCGGCGGCAGTGCTGATGATACGTTTGTTTTCGTGGACAACTGGGGCAACTACACCATTACCTCGGCCGGCGAGATAGACAACGACACCCTGGATTTTTCGGCCGTGACAGCAGACCTGGCCTTTACCATCCACGATGACGGCACGGTTTCCGTTACCGACGGCACCAATATCCTGGGCGCGTCGGGTGGAATCGATAATATAATCGGCGGGGCAGGGATTAATACTTTTGTTTTCGAAGACCAGGGTTATTTGAATGCTTACATTGACGGCGGTGCCGGTACCGCTATTCTGGACTACTCCGCGTATACCACGACCGTTTCCGTTGATCTTTCTCAGATGGATGTTACCGAAACGCGCACTGTGGATGGTTCATCGGTGGAAACGGTGTTGACCGGAAGCGCTTCCGGCGTTAAGGGCATCAACAATATCGATGAAGTGGTCGGCGGTGGTTCAACCGGCGACCTTTTGACTGGATTTGAAGAGTCCAACGCCTGGGTGGTGGGTGGCGCCAATTCCGGTACGATCACGGGCAACGATACGTCCCGGGCCGTTACCTTTACCGGGTTTGAGAATCTGGCCGGTCATGCCGATTATGATGACACCTTCAGTTTATTGTCCACAGGTTCGGTTTCCGGTTCCCTGATCGGGCAGGAATATGGGCCTTCAAGCGCTATTGACACAGTCCGCATTGAAGACGGCAGTTACACGGATGTTGTGCTGGCCGGGGCCTGTGAAGACTCAGGCTGGATTGAGCGGGATGGTGATATAACCCGTTTTATCGGTATGGAGAACGTGATTGATCTCTCCACGGCCGACAACAAGGCGGTTTCAAACACAGGCAGCCGGACAGCCAGGGTTTATCTGGCAGGCGATCCCTACGCAGTGGACCAGGAGTGGACTTTGATCGTGGACGGTGTGGATTATGTGCACACTGTGGCCAATGAGAATGAAGTGCTGGCCGATGTGCTGACCACCTGGGTCGGCCTGCTTCAGGCCGCCGGATACACGGCCATTGTGCGGGACAACACCATTCAGGTGACCGGGCCGACCGGAGTTCCGGCTGTATCCACCACAGTGCCTGATGGTATTACCGCTTTGGTGGAAAGCCCGGTTACCAGCGACGCTGGGATAAGGGTCGACATGGACAGCGGCACGGGCAGGATTACCATAGTCAGCGACAGCGACTCCTTTGTTGATTTTGAGATGGCCGAGCCGACCACCGCCCTGGATCTGAATACCGGGGCCGGAGATGACAGCATTACTGTGGGGGCGTCTTTTGCACCTTCCGCCACGGTAACGATTGACGGAGAATCGGGGACCGATCGCATAACTTACGAAGTGCGGGGTGTCTCCGGTACGGCCCAGACCGTTACCCACGGGGCTTCAAGCCTCAGCCTCAATGGTTCCGCTGTTTTTGATTACGTCAACACGGAATATGCAGAGGATATAGTAATTTACGGGACCAGCGGCGCGGATACGATCGATATTGCGGCAGGCGGTGGCGGTACGACATATGTTGTCAGCAGTGATACCTTTGATGACATTACGTTTGATAATCCCGGCTCCGGCGGACAGATTACGCTCAACAGCGGCGATGGTGATGACAGTGTGGCCGTAAGTGCCGGCAGTTTTGATTCCCGGATTACCCTGCAGGGTGGGGACGGTACTGATTCGCTTGATCTTGGGTCGTGTACCTATAATACGCTTTCCGTTGCCGCTGATTTTGAAACGGTTACCGCTGTCAGCGCTGACGTGACAAACTTTGTGTTTGACGCTCGCCCTGCCATTGCCAACCGCGTCACGGTTTCCCGTCCCGGTGCCGGACAAATTCAGATCGTGGATGAAACCGACATCGGCACCACCACAACGACCATCAATGACCCGACCGGCTCGTTGACGATCAATACAGGATACAACGCACCAGGTACGACTGAATATATCCACGTTCAATCTCTGGGCGCCTTGGATGCCGATTTGACGCTTGATGCCGGCAGTCTGAACCGGAATTCAGACGGCAGCGACAGTGTCGTCATTCAGGGAGATATTACTCTGGCAGGCCACACCCTGGAGATTAAGGCCGACGCGGTAACAATTGAAAGCGGTGTGACCGTATCTACCAGCAACACCGGCGGCACAGCCGGCGATATCAAAATCGAGGGCCGTGATATTACCCTGGAGACCAATGCCGCTTTACTGTCCGATGGCACCATTAAAGGTGATATCAGCATTGAGGCGGCGGATTATACCAACCTGTGGACGCCGTTCGTGAATGTGGATATCACCAGCGTGAGTTTTACAATGAAAAACGGCGCCCGGATCGTGGGCGGTGATGTTGAGATTTTATCATCAGCCCATGCCAGCCGGACATTCGACAGTAACCAGGACGGGTTTGCAGGAGACGCCCTCTCTTTACTGGATACCGCGCTGGGTACACTGGAGAGCCTGGCTTCGCTGGAAATCAAGGTCAGTTACGTGGAAGCCCATGCCACTATCGATATTCAGGCCGGTTCGGCCATTACCGCTGAAAATTTTACCGCTTATGCCAGCAGTTATGCCAATGTGAAAGCAGTGCCGACCATGTCATGGTTTTTTGGCGGGGCTGCAGGCGTTGCGATAACCGAGGCCGATGTTACCATTGCCGGAAACATTACCGTGACCGGAGATGTGACCATCCGGTCGTTGGCCGACAACACCATGAACGTGGTGGCTTCGCCTTCAGCGGTTAAGGGTATTGCCTCGGCCGTGGCGATATCGGTTATTGACTCAGAATCCATGGTACACGTGACCAAGGATGCCGTGCTTGCTATAGGAGGCAATCTCTCCATGCGGGCCGAAACGGTTGATCGCAACCGTACCACGGCTTTGTCTGTTGCCGGCAAAGACGGTGCCGTGGGCATTGCCGTTGCGATTACGGTGGAAGACGGCAGCACCAATGCCTGGCTGGATGGCGATGCGGTTGTCGGCGGTGACGTACTCGTTTCCGCCGGCATGAGGCAGGAGAACGTCAGCATCAGAAAACTTTTTTTCCTGCCCTCCACAACGATAGGTACAACGGCACAGGCAGGAGTCGGGACCAATTCCAAGGGCGACATTTTAGATGATGCCAAGACTTCGGCCCAGTCTGCATTGATTAAAAAAGTCATGTCCCCCGTTCAGGGCAGGATCGACAAGATTGTAGCCTGGTTTAAGAAAAAGCTGCATATCAGTGATGAATCCAAGGAATTCCCCTTTGACGTGGCCGGTGCCGTAGCAGTCGTCGTTGACAGCAACAGGTCATCTGCCAGGATCGGCGACGGAGATGATGCCACCTTCGACGGCATGGTTGATGCCGGCGGTTCCGTCCTGGTGGTAAGCACTGTTGCAAACTGCCCCTACATCACGGCCGGTGCTTCGGCGGAGAATAATCCGGATACCACGCCTACAGATGGATCGAGCGACAGCAAATTTTCAGGTGCAGCCGCTGTTTCCGTCGGGATCTACAACAATGACGCCGATGCGGTCATCAACAGCGGCGCCGTGGTTGACGCCGTTGATGATATAAATGTGTACGCCGGCGCCCTGAATGACTATGAGTTTGTCTGGGGCAGAAATCTTTATGATGTCTGGACTCAGGAAGCTGATTATACCACTGAGGATACCGGGGTGACGGTTCTGGAAGGTGAAACGGTCGAGGTGAGCGACAGTTACACCGGGAACGGCGACAAAGGGACCTGGTACAAGTATATAGGTGCGGCGGATTTACATGTTGATGATTTTGCCACCGATGTTGATTTTTCAGACGAGACCCTATGGGAAGCCGTTAATCCCTTGAGGTATAAAGGCATGCAGTTTGTAACTCTGCTTACTACCTACATGGGCGGTGATTTCGGCATGGGTGGATGGCTGGGCAACTCCTGGACACAGGCCACGGCCGCGGGGGAAAAATTGGCGGTTGCAGGAGCGGTTTCTTACATAGAATTGAATGGTGATGCTGACGCTATTATCAAAAGCGGGGCACAGATCAATCAAAACGTCAGCGGTGCCGGTGTACGGGATGTTGTTGTCCAGGCCGTAACACTGAATGAAGCCGTGCATCTGGGCGGCAACATTCAACTGCCGGGTATAAGCTCCGAGCCGGGAGAAGGCAAGATCCAGCCCAAGCTGTCTGCCCGGTATAAACCCAAGGACCTGCTTGGTTCTTCGGCTGAAGACGGGAAAGGCGCCGTAGGTGCCACGGTCATGATCAACAGTTATAACAATAATACCACGGCCCGCATCGAGGAAGGCGTCGCACTGTATGCAGACAGTTTGCTGGTGGATGCTGAAACCGGCACCATGAACGTGGCCGTCGGCGCCTCGGGCGGACAGGGTGGCAAGGTTGCATTTAACGGTGTTGTCATCGTTGATGTGCTCGATAATCAAACAATTTCCAGGATTGACGCCGGTGCCGATATCGTGGTGGGCAGTGCTCCGGCGATTGATGTGGCGTTTGATCCGGCAGACACCGTCAGCGGCAACAAGATTGATCTTGGGGACAGGCATGGGCTGAAGACGGGAGACGCCGTTGTTTACAGCAACGGGGGCGGAACGAGCATCGGCGGTCTGACGGATGGTGCAACCTACTATGTGGACGTGTCCGGTACAGTTGTGCGGCTGAGGGACAGTGATGGGAATCTGGTTGACCTTGACGCAAGCGTTGCCACAGGTGGTAACCACAGACTGACGGGGAAGGCCTCTCTGGTGGTTAACGCGCTGGATGATACCATCCTGGTGGATGTGGCTGGTGGCGTGGCGGTTTCAGACGCAGTTGGGATCGGCGCTTCGGTAAGCGTTAATATCGTTAGCCGCGACACCCAGGCTGTGATTGGTGATCTGCATGACACTGCAGATGCCGATCAGACTGCCGCCTCGGATCGGGGCTCTGTGACCGTTGACGGTGATGCGGTGGTGGCCGCCACCAATGACGGTTTTATTGGCGGTTTTTCCGTGGCTGGCGGGGTTACTAAAGGTTCCAAGCAAACGGCCGATACCGGCGATGGCGATAAACCAAATCCGGGCACCGGCGGCACACAGGGCTCGGACGGCAGTGTGACGAGCAATCAGGCTTTGGCTACCTGGCAGGACAAGTGGCGCTCTGTTTTGACAGAGGGCAGGGACCAGGGGAAACTGTCCGGCGACGTGGCTGGCGATACATCAAAATCCACCAGTCAGACTTCCCAGTCCAAATCCGGTTTTGGTCTTTCCGGTTCGGTGGTCGTTGACGTAATCGAGGATGATGCCCGGGCTTACATGTTCAATACGGGCGATGTCGCCATAACGAACGGCGGTTCCCTGGCTGTCGAGGCGGATAACAGCAGCGACCTGGGCTCCTTTGCCGGTGCCGTGGCTTTTGCCAAGGGCAGCGGTCAGGGGTCGGGAACCGCCGTGGGTGGCGCTTTCGGGGTCAATGTTCTGTCCGGCGCTACAGAAGCATATATTGATGGATCCAGCAGTCTGACAGCCGACGATTTGACGATTACCGCCGATCGCAGCGGCTGGAACGTGGCTGTTGTGGCCGGTATCGGTATCGGCCTGGGACAGAAGGGCGTGGGCGTCGCCGGCTCCGTGGCCGTTAATATCAGTACCTATACGACCGAAGCGGCGCTTCGTGATATTACCGGTGCTGTTCAGGTGACCGACCTGACGGTTTCCGGAACGGACAGCACCAATCTGGTGGCCATCGCCGGTTCCGTGGCCTTTGGCGGTAAGGCCGGTGTGGGTGTTGCCATGAGTTTTTCCTGGACGGAAACCGAGGTCAGCGCCCTTGTTTCCGGGCTGGATGATTTTACATACACCGGTGACGTAACGGTGGATGCCGCCGCGAACGGGCTGATTGTGGCCGTAACCGGTTCTGTTGGGATTTCCGCGGGGCAGGCCAAGGGCTATGCTGGCGCGGGAACTGTCTCCATCAATCTGCTGCAAAATACCGTGTCGGCCGAAATGGTCGATGTAACCCCCACCGCTGCGTCTGCCGGCAACGTGTCCCTTGACGCTGGAGACAACACCTCCGTCTATTCATTTGCCGGGGCCATTGCCGCCGGTAAGACCGGCGGGTTGGGTGCGGCCATTGCCGTCAACTCCCTGAACAACAGCGTTACAGTCCTGGTGGATGGGACAACCGTGGACACCACAGGCGACTTCAGCGCCACTGCGCATGAAGCGGGTACCGTGGTGACCCTGGCGGTGGCCGGTTCCGGCGGGGAGAAGCTGGCCATTGCAGGCTCTGTGGCCATTAATATTTTTGACAACACCATTGGCGTTGAGATCGTTGACAGTGCTATTACCGCCGGGGCCGTGGCCCTTCGTTCTGAAGATCGGTCTACCAGCGTGGCCCTGGCCGGTGGGATTGCCATCGCCGCTGGATCGACAGGGGCGGCGGGGGGTGCTGCCGTTGGCGTCAATCTCATATTTAATACCGCCGGCACCAGAGTTGAAAACAGTTCGATTACGGCAGCCTCAACAATTGGTGTGGATGCGGTGGCTGAAGAGCTGCTGGCAAGCGTCACTCTGGGCGGGGCCGGCGGCAGCAAGTTCGCCCTGGGCGGGTCGTTTTCCGCCAATGTGGTTATGAATACCGTTTCCGCTGAAATCATCAGCGGATCGACGCTGGAAACGTCCGGTGATATAGACATTACGGCCAGCGATACCACCACGGCGGTAGTTGTGGCCGGCGGTTTTGCCGGTGCCGGAAAGGCCGCGGTGGGACTGGCCCTTTCCGAAATGTACGTGGGCAATGAGATTACAGCCGCTATTGATGATTCCACCGTTATGTCAACCGGCGGGGCCGTGAGCCTGGCTGCGGGCATCGCGCCGCCGGCTACCAAGGCAGACCTGAGCGATGTCGATCTCAGGACATACGGGGTGAACCTGCCCGAGACCAACAGTTCTTCCATTTACAATGTCACCGTGGGCGGTGCCGGTTCCGGCAAGGTGGCAGCCGGGTTCGGAGTGTCCACCAATATTGTTAACAATACGATTGCGGCGGAAGTTAGAAACGGCGCGGTCTTGGACGGCCATGCCGGAGTGGCGTTGTCGGCCATCGATGCTTCGGTGATTGACGCCATCGCCTTCGGCGGTGCCGGCTCAGGTTCCGTGGCCGGCGGCGGAGCCATTTCCGCCAATGTCATAACCAATGATATTCATACCGGGATTTTCGATTCCACCGTCCGGGCCGGGGTTAATGCGGATGGTACGGCCGTGACTAATACGGATGCGGCTGTAACGATGGATTCACAATCTTCGTCTATCATCCGTGCCCTGGGCATGGGCGTATCCGGTTCCGGCAAGGTGGCCGTATCCGTGTCGGCCCTGGGCAATGCCGTTGCTAATGACGTAACTGCTGAAATAAGCGGTTCTACGGTCATGGCCGGCGGAGATGTTTCCCTGCTGGCATCCGATATTGCACCGGCGATTATTCCTTCCATGGGGCTGCCGCCGGGCGAGCAGGCCACTCTTGACGACAGTCTCTCCGGATCGCCTGTCGATCCGCAGGGCAACATCCTGGCCATCATGGTCAGCGTGGCCGGATCCGGCCAAACGGCCGTAAGCGGTGCCCTTATGGGTAATGTTATCACCAATACAGTTGAAACGATGGTCGATGATTCCACCGTGCTGGCCGGTGTTAATGCCGACACTGGTGGCGTGCTTAACGCCGCGGCCGATGTTAGTGCGGCGGCCCTGTCCAGGGCCGGTATCATGGCCATTACAGTGGGCGTTGGCGGTTCCGGCAACGTGGCCGTGCAGGCCACCGGGTTCGGCAACGTTATTGCCAATACCGTGGCATCATCCATCCAGGGCGGCGCAATCGTCTCTTCGGGTCACGATTTGAACCTGAGGGCCTATGACCAGTCCTCCATTAGGTCCCTTGCCATCGGCGTGGCCGCCTCGGGCAGTACGGCAGTGTCTGCCCTGATCGGCGCCAACGTGGTTACCAACTCGGTCACGGCACAGGTAGCCGGTTCGGCGGTTTCCAGTGGCGCGGCCATGGTCGTGGAGGCTCAGAACAGTTCCATCATTTACAGTTTTGCCGGCGGCGTGGCTGCTTCGGGATCTACTGCCGTTCAGGTCAGCCTTGCCGCAAATGTTATAACCAACCACACGGAAGCATCCATCAATGACCGGACCTTTGACGAAAATGGCGATGTGGTGGATGGCGTAACCATAGCTTCCACTGTGGACACCGGTGGCCCGTTGTCGATTACGGCCGATGATTCCTCCAGTATCGACGCCTTTGGTATCGGTGTATCCGGAAGTGGGTCCACGGCTGTGGGTGTGGCCCTGTCCGCCAACGTCATTACCAACAGCATTACCTCGATGATTCCGTTCAGGTGACGGCCATGGGCAACACCATTGCCAATACCGTTGAGGCGGCTATTACCGGCTCTGCGGTTACCGCCGCCGATAATGTGGCCCTGGCCGCCTCCGACCTTGCGCCCAGCGTCATTCCAGAATGGATTGTATCAGAAGAGGACATGGATAATATCAATGCCTACCTGGTGGATTCTCCCATTGATCTGCCGTCAACGGCGCTTTTACCGGTAACGTCATCGCCAATACCATTACCACCTCCATCGACAGTTCGACTGTAAACGCTACAAACGGGAGCCTGACGCTCGACACCGGGTCAAAAGCCAGCATTGTTTCTGTTACCGTCGGAGTGGGCGGTTCCGGCACAGTGGCGGTCGATGCCACGGGTTTCGGCAATGTCATAACCAACAGGGTGGACGCCTCGATTACCGGCAGCTCGGTGGTAACGGCCGGCGCTGATAGTGGCCTTCTGGCTGAAGACGATTCCACCATCCGGTCTGTGGGTCTTTCCGTGTCCGGTTCCGGGACGGTTTCGGTAGGCTTTATTGCCGGGGCCAATGTTATCA
>MZGQ01000074.1 GCA_002085115.1 Desulfococcus sp. 4484_241 | reverse complement strand
TAATCCACCACTATCTCCCTGCCTCTCAGCGTTACGATAAGAGCCATATGAAAAAACGCGTCAAACGCGGTCATCGGCGCGGGGCGGCTGGTCGTTGTGTCAAGCACCTTCTGCCAAAGCCGCTGCGCCTCAAGGGACAGGCGGCCCACCTCCATGAGCCGGTCGATATCGGCTTTTTTACCGCACACATCCTCAAGGATGGCAAGATACTCCATGAACTGGTTTATCACATAGTTTTTGGCTTCCTTTGTGAATTCGGTGTGACACATGGGAGTGTCAAAGATGAACAGCGGCACGTCGTAGTACCGCGCCTGAACCTCGTACCACTTCATCACTGTTCCGCAGATGTTGTTGCAGCATACCAGCAGATCCGGCTTGGGAAGGCCTCCTATGGGGCCGCCGTTGACAACGGAGCACGCAATGTCGGAACGGGCGTAGGAGCACAGGTCCGGGGCGTAACCCATCTCTTCCGCCTTTGAACAAAGGTCGCCGCCCATCTTGGACGCACCAATCATGGCGCCATGATTCTCGGGGTACACCGGTATCATGTCCATGGCTATAAGAGGCTCCACGGGCCCGCCGCTTGTAATCCAGGCTATCTTTTTCCCTCCCCGCTCCTCCAGGGGCGCCTTGGCTTCCGCATAATATGCCATTATTATTTCCGCAAGCTTTTCCAGCGACGGGGTTTTTTTCTTTGTATTTTCCTGGTCACTCATGATTCCTCCTGGTCCTGACCCGGGTTTTCAAGGCCGGTACTATCGTTGCCGAACTATCTCCATAAACGCCTCAACCCTTGTTGTTCCGTGCTCTCCTATGCTCCATGGATCCTCTGTTTCAAGAAGCAGGCTCGGGATGCCCCTGTCGTCAAGCATCCGTTTCAGGTAAGGGTAATCAAATGCATGCGGATCGCAGAACTTCAAAAGCAGGAAGATCACCCCACCGGCCTGTTTTTCTTCTGCGATCTTCACCAGCTCCTGTCCGCGCGAATAGATACCTGCATGCTTGGCAGGGCATACAACACGGGTCCTGTAACGCTCGGCAATCGCCCCAACCGGGTCGCCCGTTCCTTCCGCCACAAGGCCCTCGTAATACCGGGCGCCCGTGCAAAGATCGTCATGAACCACGACACCGCCGTTTTTTTCTATAACATCATATATCTGTGTGTTGCCGCAAATCCCGCCGGAAAGAACGATCCTCTTTAGACGCTGAGCAGGCGGCCCGGGGGCTGCCTGCCCAAGCTCAGCAAGCAGGCTGTTCATGGTGTCAAGCCACTCGGAAGGAGCCATTATCATGGACGCGCAGGCGGCAACGTACATGTCTGACCCGCTCACGGCACCCGGGCTGCGTTCCCTCATAGCGGCAAGATCGCAAAGCGCCTTTCTTGTCGAGTTTGTCTCCTGTATCGCTTTTTCCAGGTCCTCACCGGTAATCACGACACCGAGCTGCTCCCCGGTCCTCTGCATGAACAGTTTGAGAACATCGACCATGTATGTTTTTGCCGTATCGGTATTCAGCTTTACGGGCAGCACAAGATCCCCGTGCAACGAAAACGAGGTGTTAATGCGCCATATGTCTGAAAGGCGCTGCATGGAATCACACGTATGGGGAAAAACGGCGCCGTCCAAAAAATCCAGGTTGCCGGCAAGCGCCTCGTTCAGTATCCCTCTCACAAGAGAACAGCAGTACGCCTGCAGATGTCCGTCTGAAAAGGTAAAATCTTCCGTTTTGCCAAACAGCCTCATGCTAAGCGCTCCGGACGCCCGCAATATTTCAACCGGTGCGTAAGAACAGGTGTGTGCCACAACCTTTCCGCCTGTTGATCTTTTCCACTGCCTGGCATACTCCACCGGATCGCTGCACACATCCCAAAACCGCCTGATAGGGCCCATAGACCAGCCTCCCTTGCCTTTTTTCATCGATAAAACCCCGGGTGCAAATTTTTTTGCAAACCTGCCTGGGGGGTTGCCCACTCCCGACACGCATCAACTGCCAGGCTGCGTGCCTTTCTTAAAAAGCATCAAAACCCCGCCGCGTTCCCTGCTTTTCGGCTTCCCTGTCACCGGGTCAACCGCTTCCCTTACCATACCTTCCGGAATATCGAACCCTTTGCATGGTTTATTGTCAAGCACCTTTTTCATGAAACGCCTCCAGATCGGAAGCGCGGCCCTGGCGCCGGTTTCACCCGGTCCAAGGGTGGTGTAATCGTCTGTACCGGCCCACACGCCGGCAGCGACATCCCGGGAGAACCCGATAAAAAGGGCGTCCCTGAACTGATCGGTGGTGCCGGTCTTGCCTGCTACCGGACATGGCAGGCCCTGTGCCGCGCGGCCTGTGCCACTCCTGATGACTCCCTGCAGCATGTCGGTCATTATGGCTGCGTCCTCCGGTGACAGGGCGATTGACAACACCGGTCTTGCCTGCCACAACAACCGGTTATGGCGGTCTACGATCCGTGACACACCGTAAGGCTTGATAAATATCCCATGGCGGGGAAAAACAGCGTATGCGCCGGTAAGCTCAATAAGTGATACCCCGGATGTTCCAAGGGCAAGCGAAAGGTAAGGCGACATTGGGGATGTAATGCCGAGCCTTGCTGCAAAACGGGCAACAGAAGCCGGCCCGATCTTGTTTATAACCCGTACAGCAGGGATGTTTTCCGAATGTACAAGTGCCCGGCGCAGGGTCATTTCACCGGAATAATCTTTTGAAAAATTTTCAGGTGTCCACCATGTACCCCTGCGCGGTCCCGGAAAGGTGACCGGGGTGTTCAAAACGGTCGTGGCCTGGGTAAAACCGTGGCTCAGGGCGCATGCATAAAGGACAGGCTTAAAAGCAGACCCCGGCTGCCTTATGGCACTGGTTGCCCTGTTAAACGGGCTTTTTTGAAAATCGCGTCCTCCTGTCATCGCAAGGACACCGCCCGTACGAACATCCAGAGACACCAGGGCCGCCTGGGGGGTGGATGTAAGCCCGTTGGCCGCCATCCTGGCCTCAAGCTCCGAAAGCCCTGAACAGACAGCGGCCTGCGCCGCCTGCTGAAGTTTCCACGAGAGGGTTGTATAAACCGAAAGCCCGCCCCTGTAAAGCCTTTGAACGCCAACGGCATCTTCCAGGCTGCTGCGGATATACTCGGTGAAATACCCCGCAGGATTGGCTTTGCCGTCCTGGGATGCCAGCTCAAGCGGCTCCCTGACCGCCTCGTCGTACCGGCTGCGGGAAATTTTTCCATTTTTCAGCATCTGCCCCAGCACAACGTTGCGCCTCCATATGGCCAGCTTTTTGTTCACCAGGGGGGAATAGCGGGATGGAGACTTTGGCATGCCGGCAATAAGGGCGCACTCGGCCAGGGTCAGGTCATCAAGATTTTTGTTGAAAAAGACACGGGCAGCAGCCTTTACCCCGTAAGCGCCGCTTCCAAAATAGATCTGGTTTAAATAAAACTCCAGAATCTCCCTTTTGGTGTACCTGCGCTCGATCTGGAATGCGAGCACAGCTTCCCTGATCTTGCGCAGCAGGTTCTTCTGTGATGTCAGGAAAAGGGTTTTTGCCAGCTGCTGGGTAAGGGTGCTGCCGCCCTCCTTGAACTCCATGGAGAAAACATCCCTTACAAAGGCCCGCGCTATGCCTTTCAGGTCTATGCCGCTGTGACGGTAAAAATTTCTGTCCTCCGTAGAGACGAGGGCATCAACGAGGTAAGCGGGAATATCATCAATTCTGACCGGGTCCCGTTTTTCCACGAAAAGCTCGGCAATAACGGCATTGTCGGAGGAGTAGACCCTGGTGGTCGCCGACGGGGAAAAATCCTCGAGCGAACGTATCTGCGGCAGATCATGGACCACCGCGAAAAACACGCCGGCAGCGGTTCCGAAAAACACGCCGGCGATGATAACACAAAAAACGGCCAGCCTCTTTACCTTTACAGACAACTGCCACCCCGCAAATCATGAGACAAAACGGCAAACAGATATTATGTTCTTGACGAACCACCATTTACCTGTGGTATTAATACGATTTACACGAAAAAGTACCAGGGAGCAAGAAAATGACACACCACCATGACCACACGCACAACCATGATGATAACCACACACACGGCCATGAGACCGGCGGACTGTCTGTAAAAGAAAAGCTTGCCACGCTTTTTGAGCACTGGATTCGTCATAATGAAAGCCATGGCCAAACCTATATGCAATGGGCAAACAGGGCCAAGGAGGAGGGGCTTGCCGATATTTCGGCCGGGCTTTCCGAGGTTGCCGAATTAACAGACAAAATTACGGAAAAACTAAAATCCGCCGCAGCGTCTGTAAAGTAACGTTTTAAAACATATATGGAAAGATGCAAATGACGAAAAAAGAGGAAGCCGGAAGTATCATAAAAAAAGCTGTTGACCAGGGAAGAAAGGCTCTTTCCGAGTATGAATCAAAACAGGTTCTTGCCGCATACGGAGTTCCGGTCACACGTGAGGCCCTGGCCAGGACGCCGGAGGAGGCGGTGCAGGCTGCATCAAGGCTGGGGTATCCCGTGGTGCTGAAGGCATGTTCCTGGCAGATCATGCACAAGAGCGAAGGCGGGCTTGTGGCGTTGAACCTGGGTTGCGAAGATGATGTAAAAAAGGCTTTTGACCGGATATCCGGCCGCCTGTCCGGCCCGGTTGACGGCATGCTGGTGCAGGAGATGGTTTCCGGGAAACGTGAGCTGGTGGTCGGTATGAACCGTGATCCGCAGTTCGGCCCGTGCGTGATGCTCGGGCTCGGGGGAATAATGACTGAAATTCTCAATGACGCGGTTTTCCGGATGGCTCCCGTGGACATGTTGGAGGTCGAGGATATGGCCGGCCAGCTCCGGTGTAAAAAAATACTCGATGCCTTCAGGGGCGACGGCCCTGTTGACCGGGAAGCTCTGTTCCGGTGCGTTTCCGGTGCCGGACAGATAGGGCTGGACCGGGAAACTGTTGCTGAAATAGACATAAACCCGGTTCTGGTCTCTTCCGATGGAAGTGTGAAGGCGGTCGATGCTCTGATAGTCCTGGCATGACATTTACCATTTAAATATCCAAGGAGAATTCCCGTGTCTACTGCTCTTGAACAACACCGTCTATACAGGATGACCCACCCTGACAGCATAGCCATGTTTGGCGCATCAAACAACCCATCTTCCATGGGAACGATTATTCTGCGGGCCCTGCTTGCGTTCCGGTATCCCGGAAAGGTATACCCGGTGCATCCCCGTGAGAAGGAGGTGCAGGGACTAAAGGCCTATTCCAGGGTGGGTGAACTGCCGGAGGCACCCGACCTGGCGGTTATAGTTCTTCCAACAGCCATAGTATGCGACACGCTTGAGGAGTGTGGCGCCAAGGGGATACGCAACGCAGTCATAGTGTCGGGCGGATTCAAGGAGGTCGGGCCCGAAGGTGCACAGCGGGAAAAACGGCTCGTGGAGATAGCCGACAAATATGGAATAAAAATAATAGGGCCAAACTGCCTTGGCATAACAAACACCCACTCCCGGATAAACACCACTCCCCATTCCTACCGGGGGAACCCGGGTTTCATCGGCATGGTTTCGCAAAGCGGCAGCTTCGTCACCCAGATGTTCGAATACCTGGACCAGTTCGGTCTTGGTTTTTCCACAGCCTTCAGCATAGGCAACGAAGCCAATACAGACCTTGTTGACTGTCTTGAATACCTCGGGACCTGTCCGCACACAAAAGTGATAGCCCTCTATGTTGAGGCCATACGCCGCGGAAGAGAGTTTGTCGAAACTGCCAGGAAAATTGTTCCCGAAAAACCGATAGTGGCACTGTATGTCGGCGGCTCTGAAACCGGCCGGAAAGCGGCGCTGTCGCATACAGGATCAATGTCCGGCCCCGACGCCCTGTATGACGGTATTTTCAGGCAAAGCGGCGTTATAAGGGCATCATCCATAACAGAGCTTTTCGATCTTTGCATGGCCTTTGGAAGGCTGCCCCTGCCGCAGGGAAACAGGGTGTTCATCCAGACACACTCAGGCGGGCCGGGCGCGGTGGCTGCGGATGCATGCGGACGTGCCGGGCTGGAACTTCCATCGCCATCGGATCAGACCAGGGACGCCCTAAAGGATCTCGTGCCTGCAACTGCCAGCATAAAAAACCCGATAGACCTGACCTTTACAAAGGATGTAATGCAGTTCTTTTCAACAATTCCGGCCGCCCTGCTTTCCGACCCTCTTTGCGACCTGTTGATGTTCTATTTCTATGCGCCTCTGGAGATGATAAAAAGGGCTCTTATTCAAATCGGGGTCTCCAAAGAAGAGTTGGACAAAAATTTGGCTGGTGTGTTAAAAAGCATTGCCCAGCAGATGAAGACTCTTATAACCAAATCGAAAAAGCCTGTTGTGTGCTTCTCCTACCATAACACGTCGGAACCGGCCGTAAAGGCGCTGTTTGACAATGACTTGCCGTTCTACGAAGGCCCGGAAAGAGCGGTGCGGACAATACAGGCGATGACAACCTACATGACGTTAAAAGAAAAGATCGCTGCGCAGGACAAGGCCGTGCAGGCGGGCCAAACACAGGCAAGTCCTTAAAATTCCATATAAATCCAGGGGAAAACACCCTGATGAGAAACTTTTCCCTGCCGGGCTGTTTTGCAAAGGCACCTGAAATCTGCCCGTCTGCCGAACAACTTTTGATCTGCCGGAAATGCAAAATGCAATTTGACGAGCGTTGCACAATACGGCCGCGGCCGGGCATGCTCTTTTGGCGCTTATATCCCTGAGGGTGCAAGGACAGGCGCAACAACCCGGTTTTGCGCCTCATAAAAGACAAAAACGTTATTGTCTGTGAAGCTGGTACTTTCTCACTGCGCGGCTGTGTTCTTCAAGCGTGGCGGAAAACTGGTGGGTTCCGTCGTTTCTTGACACAAAATAGAGATAACCGGTCGATGCCGGATAAAGGGCCGCATGCAGGGCATCCCTTCCCGGGTTTGCAATGGGGCCAGGGGGAAGCCCTTTAACCCTGTATGTGTTGTATGGTGTTCGCCGCCTGAGGTCATCCCTGGTGAGGTTGCCGTTGAAATCCTGTATCCCGTATATCACTGTGGGGTCGCTTTCAAGCCGCATGCCCCTGGCAAGCCGGTTGTGAAAAACGGATGAAATCAGAGGGCGTTCACTGCCTGAGGCGGTTTCCTTTTCAATGATCGAGGCAAGGGTAACCACCTGGTGTATTGTAAGCCCCATCATAGCTGCGCGTTTTTTCCACTTGTCGGAAAAAACGGCCCAAAACCTCCCAACCATAGTCTCTATTATCTTTTCCGGCCCGATTGATGCCGGGAAATAATAGGTGTCTGGAAAAAGGTATCCCTCGAACGAATCGGCGTCTATCCCCATCCTGGCGGCAAACGCTCTGTCTGTGGCAGCACAAAGAAAAGCATCTTTACCGCAAAGCCCTGCGCGCTCGGCAAGTTCGGCTATTTGCCGCATCGTGTATCCCTCGGGCACTGTCAGCCTGTGCAGCACGACATCTCCCTTAAGGAGCTTTTCAAGGATCGCCGACGGCGACATGCCTGCGGAAAGCATGTATTCACCGGCCTTTACGGTACGGCCATCGCCGAAAACGGCGTAAAGAAGCCTGAACATAAAGGGATGCCTGATAATTCCACGGCTGTGAAGAACTCCTGAGACCGCGCTTATTCCAACGCCCCGCCCGATCACGACAACACATGCCGGCGCACCGGGTCTGGCCGGAGACTTTCCATATAGAACCAGACTCCACCACGCCGCTGCCGTGCCAATCACAATAAAAGCAGCCACTGCTGCTGCTGCTGATTTTCCGGCCCTGCTCACATCGACATTCCTGTTAAAACAATTGCTGCCTTAAAATTTTCGGCATATTGTATCATCCGGCAAAGTCGCGCTTCAACCCTAAACAGGCCGAAAGCAGGGGGGGGGCAGGGGCAACGCTTGCAAACAAATTGACATGGGGACAGCCGCTGGCATACAATCTGTTTTCAAGGTTCTGTTTTTTGTTCTTAAGTGCCCTTAAACATACTTTTTGTCTTTATTTTAAGGAGAAACCATTGTTGTCCAAAATAAACCCCAAAAGCGCCTTTTTGTTAAAGTCCCCTTTAAACCTTGTCCAAAAGAAAAAGACACCCGGCAGCTTGGCCTTCGGCTTCCCTTGCAAAATTGCGTGCCGGGGCGTTGCCGGAAACTCGCTTCGCTCAAACAGTCCGGCAACTTCTCCCCCGGTCCTGCAATTTTGCTTCGGCTGCGCTGCATGGGATAAAAGACCGCACTCACACAACAATAAAGACCGGCTGGTGGGAATATGGGACCTTTGCGGGTTTTTCGCATTAACGATATACTCTTAAAACCGATTTTTGAACAATAATAAGGAGAAACCATGTCTGACAACGATTCCGGAGGCAAGGGGTACCAGGAATATTTCACGCGTGAGCACAACATGCTGCGTAACGCATTGAGAGATTTTGTCAAAAAGGAGATAACTCCGAACGTGGCTGAATGGGAGCAGGCCGGTGAATTTCCCAGAAATCTGTATAAAAAAATGGGGGATCTGGGATTTCTCGGCGTCGGGTTTCCCGAAGAGATCGGTGGCAGCGGCGGAGATGTTTTCTCTACAATCGTATTAACCGAAGAACTCATGCGCTGCGGTTCCGGGGGTATTGTGGCAAGCCTCGGCTCCCACGGTATAGCCCTGCCGCCGATCGCACTGAAGGGAACCCCCGAACAGATCGAGCGGTTTGTAAAGCCCGTGCTGTCGGGTGACAGGATCGCGGCGCTGGGCATCACGGAGCCCGGAGCCGGTTCAGACGTTGCCAACCTGCAGACCACCGCGGTTCGTGACGGGGATCACTACGTGGTCAACGGGTCCAAGATATTCATCACCAGCGGCAAAAGGGCAGATCAGCTTACCTGTGCCGTCAGGACCGGGGACAAAGGCGCTCATGGAATAAGCTTTCTCGTGATAGAAGCAGACACTCCGGGATATTCAACCGGCAAAAAACTGGAAAAAATGGGCTGGCTGGCCTCGGACACCGCAGAAATCTTTTTCAACGACTGCCGCGTTCCAGCCGAAAACCTGATAGGCGAGGAGAACAGCGGTTTTTATACAATCATGGAAAACTTCCAGATGGAACGGCTTCACCTGTGCGTAATGGCCAACATGACAGCCCAGCTTGCCTTGGAAGAGGCGATAAGATACGCCAAACAGAGACAGGCCTTTGGGAAGCCGCTTTCCGGGTTCCAGGTGACCCGCCATAAACTCGTGGACATGGCCACCCTGGTTGAAGCCAGCAGGGAGTTTACATACAGGGTTGCGGCAAAGATGAACGCAGGTGTAAACCAGGTAAAAGAGATTTCCATGGCCAAAAACTTTGCCTGCGAGGTGAGCGACAAGGTCACCTATGATGCGGCCTGGTCGAACGGCTTTACCGGGACAACCGCATACTCTCCATTGGCGGCGGAACCACAGAAATAATGAAGGAGATAATATCCGGCTTCGTGGTGAGGTAGGCAGGCAGAATGAGGCAGAATGATCCGTTACACTGCAAAAGTCCTTGAAAACCAGCGGGAAAACTCCCGGTGCATGCGAATGGTCCTGTCGTGCCCGGAAGAGATTTTATCCGCTGTTCCCGGCCAGTTTGTGATGCTAAGCGTGCCGGGCAAAGACGGCAGGCCTTTTCTTCCCAGGCCGTTTTCAATATACAGGACAAGCAGCAGCCCCGGCAGTTTTGAAATCCTTTACCGGGTAGTGGGCCCCGGCACACGGTTAATGGCCGGGTTCCCGGCAGAAGACCTCGTTGGTGTGACCGGCCCGCTTGGAAACGGGTTTTCCCTGTATAAAGGGGTTAAAAAATGCTTTCTTGTCGCAGGCGGCATAGGTGTGCCGCCTATAGCTTTTTTAGCCCGAACCATTTCAAAAATTCCCGATTCAGGTATAAAGTGCTCGGTGTTTCTGGGCGGTGCTACAAGTGATGACATACTGTGCAAAAACGATTTTTTATCGTGCGGCATGGATCTTCACATCGCGACAGAGGATGGAAGCAAAGGTGCCCAGGGTCTTATAACGGAAATACTCGAGCCGGAAATCGCAAAAAACCGGCCTGACGCAGTGTTTGCCTGCGGCCCCATGCCCATGCTGAATGCCGTGGGTAAAATGGCCAATGCCAGGGGTATTCCATGCCAGGTGTCGATAGAAACGGTCATGGCCTGCGGCCTGGGGGCGTGCATGGGATGCGCCGTGCGGGCCGGTAACGGACGGCACGGCTACAGGCATGTATGCAAGGACGGGCCGGTGTTCGAATACAACGCTATCGATTTGACCGGAACGGTATGAGGCCGCTGCACAGTGCCTTTATCGATTTTTTCAATAACAGAGGGTCTCCATATCAGTTTTTCCTGTTTGACAGACCTGTTGCCGGTTCAATAAAAAATACTGTGCAAATCCCATTTATACGGATTTTGCTTCAATATCCGGCAAAAGGCAGAACTTGCACACACCACTAAAAAACAGGCCAGACGACAGATGTTTCCAGACAAGACAAAAGGCTGCAGGCTGACTGAAAAAGTAAGAGCTTCCGGCTGAGCGGGAAAACTTGGTCCGGCGGAGCTGGACAAGGCTGTGAAGAAGCTTGCACTGCAGAGCCACCCGAACCTGATCGTTGGGATCGAGACTGCGGACGATGCCGGTGTGTACCGTATCAGCCCTGAAACGGCTCTCATACAGACAGTGGACTTCTTTACTCCAATCGTTGACGACCCGCGCGACTTTGGAAGGATTGCGGCTGCAAACTCCTTAAGCGATGTATATGCAATGGGCGGCGTTCCGATCACCGCCTTGAACCTTGTCTGTTTTCCATCGGGTGATCTGCCTGAAACGGTTCTTTTCGAGATTCTGGCGGGAGGCCTTGAAAAGATCAGGGAGGCTGGGGCAGTGCTGGTAGGAGGCCACAGCGTGGATGACAGGGAGCTTAAGTACGGCCTTTCGGTAACCGGTATTGTCCACCCGGACAGGATTATTACAAACAGCAGCGCACAGGCAGGAGACGCCCTTATACTCACCAAACCTCTTGGGCTTGGAGTGCTTGCAACCGCTATAAAGGGCGGGCTGGCCGACCTACGCACAACCGCCCTGGTTACTGAAACAGCTGCCATGCTGAACAAGAAAGCAGCCGAAACGATGGCAGCTTTTGCCGTCCACTCCTGCACAGACATCACCGGCTTCGGTCTTTGCGGCCACTCGTGCGAAATGGCCGCGGCAAGCGGCAAAACCCTTGTAATCGAGGCCGGCAATGTTCCCCTGCTTGAAAAAGCAATGGAATTTGCGCAGATGGGAGTGCTGCCCGGAGGATGTCACGCAAACAGGAAACATTTCAACAAACAGGTCTCTGTTGCCCCGTCCGTGGATCCCGTACTGGCGGACATCCTCTTTGATCCGCAAACATCAGGGGGGTTGCTCATCTCTGTTGACCAAAGCGACGCTGACAGGTGCCTTTCCGCAATGAGGGCCGCAGGCATACCGGCCGCAAATATTGGCAAAGTCTCAGACAAAAACAGCGATTTTCTTGTTTCAGTGCTGTAAGTTTGCTTTTCATTTTTCAAAACAGGGCCGACATGCACGTGTCAAGGCAACAGGACTTTTTCCTTCCGAAACTTCCGGCATAACCTCATCAAAAACCAGTCGCAGATTTTGGGGACCCCGCCTGCCTTGTGTGTAACAGGCAAAAATGTTATTTCCTATGAGTTGCCTGCCTGTGATGATTAAAAACTGTATATAAACGTGCAGGGTCTTAAAATAAGGATATGGAAAAACCAAAGATAAAAGAGCTGCTGGAGTTTGACAGGCTGCACATATGGCATCCATACACTTCCATGACCAACCCGCTGCCCGTATACCCCGTGCGGTCGGCATCGGGCTGCACCCTCCTGCTTGAAGACGGGAAAACCCTTGTGGACGGCATGGCGTCGTGGTGGACTGCGATCCACGGCTACAACCATCCGGTTTTGAACCGGGCGGTCACGGACCAGGTCTCACGCATGGCCCATGTGATGTTCGGCGGAATAACTCA
>MZGQ01000073.1 GCA_002085115.1 Desulfococcus sp. 4484_241 | reverse complement strand
GTGGCTCTTATACAGGTAAGCCCGCCCGACAGGTTCGGATTCTGCAGCCTCGGAATTTCGGTCGATATTACCCGTGCCGGCATGGAAAACGCAAAACTGGTGATAGCGCAAATAAACCCTTACATGCCAAGAACCTATGGCGACGGGTTCATACACGTAAACGACATAGACTACCTTGTTCACCATGAAGAACCACTGGTAGTGGGGTTTACCGGGGTAATAAGCAACGAAATATCCCAGAGAATAGGCCATTACGTATCCCAGCTTGTCCCGGACGGAGCCACTCTGCAGATAGGCTTTGGACAGCTGCCGAGCAGCATCCTGGGATATCTGGACGGTAAAAATGACCTTGGCCTGCACACACAGGTTATAACGGACGGCATGATTCCGCTGTTTGAAAAAAGAGTTATAACAAACCGTGAAAAAACACTGCTAAAAAACAGGGCTGTCGCATCTCTTTGCATGGGCACAGAGAATCTTTACCGCTATGTGGACAAAAACCCTGCGTTCATGTTCTGTTCGTCAGATTTTGTTAACGACCCGACCGTTATATCACGCAACGACAGGCTGGTATCAATCAGTTCGGCTCTTGAGGTGGACCTTACCGGCCAGGTCTGCTCCGACTCGGTCGGTTACCTGTTTTACAGCGGTATCGGAGACCAGGTCGACTTCATTCGAGGCAGCGCCATGTCCAATGGCGGTTTTTCAATCATTGCACTTCCATCCACAGCGCAAAACGGCAAGGTATCCCGTATAGTCTCGCATCTGAGTGAAGGTGCAGGGGTGGCTACAACCAGGGGCGACATACACTTTGTGGTCACAGAGTACGGCATAGCCGAACTCCATGGCAAGAGCATATACCAGCGGACAATAGAGCTGGCACAGATAGCGCACCCTGATTTCCGTGAAGAACTTGTGGAAATAGCAAAAAAACATCACTACATATTCCCGGACCAGCTCCCTCCCACCAAGGAGGACCTCCTGTTTTTGGAAAAATACAAAAGCACCCTCAAGCTCAAGGACGGACGTGTCGTGGAATTCCGTCCTTTGCTCCCGTCGGACGAATTCTCATACCGCAACTTTTATTACTCTCTTAAGAAGGAAACCATATACTACCGCTTTTTTCACAAAAAACGTCTGTTTTCCCACGATATGTTGCAAAAACACTGGGCGGTCATAGATTACCGTAAGAATATTTCCATAATAGGTCTTGTCAGGGAAAAGGGCAGAAAGGAGTTTATGGCCATAGGCTCCTATGCGCAGTCTGACAGCGAAGACACCGCAGAAGTTGCGTTCGTGGTGCGCGAGGATTTCCAGGGTATGGGCATAACCACATACCTGTTGGGGGTTCTTGAAAATATTGCCAAGGAAAACGGATACAAAAGGTTCTACGCCACCGTGCTTGCCGACAACACGGCGATGCTGCACATATTCAAAAAACGTTACAAAAACGCCAAAATCCATCGGGAGGGCAGTGAGACCAGGGTGGTAATGGATTTTGAAGAGTAGTCCCCACCTGCGGCATACAAGCGGTATAATCTTGGGAAAACCTGTCAGCACCCGAAAAAACCATGACTGCAACCGGCAGCGGCATGCAAGCTCATCACATTAGGGCAGCATCAAACCATGCTGACAGGGCATGCTCTTTGGGTGCTTTTCTTTAGCGTCGAAAAAAAGGATAAAACCTGCCTTTGCGCCCAATTGTTTTCCGGTTTTTTGCTTTACAAACAATTAAGTAAAACGATAATATCTCGTTACCTTATGCAGCCACCTGCGGGCAGCGGTTTATTTGCAAAAAAAACAGAGTTTCTAAACAATGAGGACAAGTATGGATTACAAGACAACGCTGAACCTGCCAACCACAAAGTTCCCGATGAAAGCGTCGCTTGTACAGCGCGAACCCGCCCAGCTGAAAGAATGGGAGGAAAGCGGCCTTTACGACAAAATAAAGGAGGCGACATCGGGCCTCCCCGGGTTTATCCTTCACGACGGCCCTCCCTATGCAAACGGGCATATCCATATTGGAACCGCCTTAAACAAAATTTTAAAGGACTTTGTAACCCGCAGCAAAAGAATGGCCGGTTACCGGGTAAACTATGTGCCGGGATGGGACTGCCACGGACTGCCTATAGAACACAACGTGGACAAGGAGCTGGGCCCCAGGAAAAAAGATGTCTCCCTGCTTGAAAAACGCTCGATCTGCCGAAAATACGCCGAAAAATTCGTCTCCATCCAGAGAGAGGAGTTCAAACGCCTGGGTGTAATGGGCGAGTGGGATGATCCCTACCTTACCATGAACTACGAATATGAGGCCACGATTGCAAAGGAATGCTGCGAATTTGCAATAAACAAAAGCCTTTTCCGAAGGAAAAAACCTGTATACTGGTGCTGCCACTGTTCAACTGCCCTTGCCGAGGCTGAAATAGAGTATGCAGATGAGAGATCCCCGTCTGTTTTCGTTAAATTTCCTGCAAGAGACGATATCTCGGACCTGGTCCCACAGGTCAGCGGAAAGGATGTTTCCATAGTCATCTGGACCACCACGCCCTGGACGCTCCCGGCCAACCTTGCCATAGCGTTGAACCCTGAATTTGAATACTCGGCCATCGAAACAGCAGAACATGGTGTGCTGATCCTCGCGTCCGAGCTGGCAGGCAGATGCATGACCCTGTTTGGCATTGCTGAATACAAGGTTATAGCGACCTTTGCCGGGTCTCTTCTTGAAAAAAAGAGGTTTTCCCACCCATTCTACGACCGGTCTTCTCTTGTGATTTGCGGTAATCACGTGACACTCGAGACCGGGACCGGGGTTGTGCATACGGCTCCCGGCCACGGTGAAGAGGACTACGCGGCAGCGCTTGCCTATGGACTGGACATATATTCGCCGGTGGATGACAACGGATGCTTTTACCCGGAAGTTGAGAGGTTCGGAGGAAATTTCGTCTTTGACTCCAACGAGGCCATAATTTCCCTGATGAAAGAAAACGGGACCCTGATGGCGGAAAGCAGCATAACCCATTCCTACCCGCACTGCTGGAGATGCAAAAAACCGGTTATTTTCCGTGCGACTCCGCAATGGTTTATATCGATGGACGAAACGGGCCTGCGCGAAAAGGCGCTCAAAGAGATTGAAAATGTCCGGTGGATACCGGCATGGGGCAAGGAACGAATAAAAAACATGATAGCCCACCGCCCGGACTGGTGCGTGTCAAGGCAGCGAACATGGGGAGTCCCGATAACCGTGTTTTACTGCAGGAAATGCGGAACCGTAGTGATGAACGAATCACTGCGGGACAGGATATATGAGCTTGTCAGGGAACGCGGTGCTGATGTATGGTTTGAAACCGAGCCGTCCGAACTGCTCGGAGACGATGCCAAGTGCCCGTCCTGCGGATCAACAGAGCTGGTAAAAGAAACAGATATCCTCGATGTCTGGTTTGATTCCGGAGTAAGCCACTCCGCGGTCCTTGAAAAAAGGAAGGACCTTGGCTGGCCTGCAGACCTCTATCTTGAGGGAAGCGACCAGCACAGGGGATGGTTCCACAGTTCCCTTCTTACAGCGGTCGGTACCAGGGGAAACGCTCCATACCGGTCTGTTCTGACCCACGGGTTCGTCGTGGACGGCAAGGGCAAAAAAATGTCGAAATCTATGGGTAACGTCATTGCGCCCGGAACCATTATAAACAAGCACGGGGCCGAGATACTAAGGCTGTGGGTCGCTGCATCTGACTACCGTGAAGACATAAGGATCTCCGATTCGATCATAAGGCAACTGGTGGATGCCTACAAAAAAATACGCAACACCTGCAGGTTCATGCTTGCCAACCTGTACGATTTTGTGCCGGAATCAGAGTCAGTGGAGTATGACCGTATGCAGGAGATCGACAGGTTCGCGCTCCATGCTCTGGGCGTCCTGACGGAAAGGCTCCGCAAGGCATATGACACATACGAATTTCACGTTGTATACCACAGGCTTTACAACTACTGCACCATTGACCTGTCCGCCTTTTACCTTGACATACTCAAGGACAGGCTCTACACGTCCCCGGCAGGCTCACATGAGCGCAAAAGCGCTCAAACCGTCATGTACACGATCGTCGGCGCAATTGCCCGCCTGATGGCGCCGATCCTGCCTTTCACGGCGGAAGAGATCTGGAAGTTCATGCCGCACGGCAAGGAACATGGCGAAAGTATCCACATGACAAAACTGCCGGATGCCGAAGAGCAGTGGAAAAACAGGGAACTTGCGTTGCGCTGGGAAAAACTTCTACACATAAGGGGAGAGGTTACCAAAGCGCTGGAGGAGGCAAGAGCGCAAAAAACCATAGGGCATCCCCTTGATGCGCAGGTCACCATATACGCAGACCGCGAGCTTGCCAAATTTTTGAAATCTTACGGTGACGAACTCAGGTCGATCCTTATCGTTTCGGGCGTATCCGTACAGGAAGAAAAACCCCAGCAAGGAGGACCGGACACAAAGAGTGTAAGGGTTTCCGTAAAACGTGCCGAGGGGAAAAAATGCGAGCGGTGCTGGATATACGATACGACCGTTGGTAAAGACAACGACCACCCAACAATCTGCAAAAGATGTGCGACGGTTTTAAAACAGATCTGACACGGGCTTTAAATGGCACAGCTTACATCAACCGGGAAATGGCGCATGCTTCCCGCAATAACCATCCTGACGGTAGTTGCCGACCAGGTTACAAAGCATGTCATACTTGCGACCATGAGGCCTTACGAGGTGATCGGCGTGATACCCGGATTTTTCAACATAGTACGTGTGCATAACCCGGGCGGGGCATTCGGGTTCATGGCCGGGCATGTACACGGTTCACAATCGGCTCTCTTTCTTGCCGCGTCACTGCTTGCGGCCTGCCTGGTGCTCTACCTTTACAAGGCTACTCCGCTCAACTATCCATGCATGCTTGCAGGACTTTCCCTGATTTTCGGAGGAGCAATGGGAAATCTCATCGACAGGGTACGGTTCGGCGCGGTCATTGACTTTCTGGACTTCCATGCCGGGGAGCTGCACTGGCCGGCATTCAATGTCGCAGACAGCGCTATAACTATCGGCCTGACCATACTTGTGTTCCACATAATGACCAGGAAGGAGCCAGATTAGCCATGCACCCTGTTCTCGTACACATAGGGTTTGTAACTATATACACGTACGGCCTGTTCGTTGCCCTCGGCATACTTGCGGCCCTCTGGATGGGAACATACGAGGCTCAAAAAAGAGGCATCACCAAAGAACAGGTGATGGACATGGCCTTTTATGCCATCCTGTGCGGGTTTGCAGGTGCCAGAGGCCTTTTCGTCGCCCTCAACCCAAGCCTGTTTTACGGCCGCTGGCTGGACGTTTTCAAAATATGGGAAGGGGGCCTGGTGTTTTATGGAGGGCTTATCGGCGCCTTGCTGGCGGTTGCCTTCTACGTATACAGGCACAACCTGGAGCCGGGAGCGGTTCTTGATGTAATCGCGGTATGCGCCCCTCTTGGCCACGCGATCGGACGCATGGGCTGCTTTTTTGCCGGATGCTGCTACGGCAGAATATGCACTCTCCCCTGGGCCGTCAGGTTTACCAATCCGCAAACACTCGCCCGGCCCATAGGTGTTCCCCTTCATCCCACCCAGCTTTACTCTGTTTTGGCAAACCTTACTATATTCGCAATCCTCTTTACAATGAGCCGCCGTGCAAAATGCTCCGGAAGACTCTTTCTCGTGTATATACTTATCTACGGGCTTGCCCGTTCCTTCATAGAAATCTTCCGCAACGATCCGAGGGGTTCGGTGTTCGGCGGCATGCTTTCGACCTCACAGGCGATAGGGCTGACAGCGGCGGTGATTTCCGCCGCGGTTCTCGTTGTACTCTACCTGAGGGATCGGTCAAAGAAGACAGATGGCTGAAATACCCTTTGACAAACTGGATCTGCATGTCGCGCAAAAACGCGGTCTTGCACCGGTCTACCTGCTGTACGGCGAAGAGTTTTTCCGCAGGAAAGCTTTTGACAGGATCGTATCGGCAATTGTCACCGATGACCAGAGGGAGTTTGCCTTAGAAGAAATAGAAGGATTGGACGGCAACATCCACGAGGTTATAGAACGGGTAAATACTTACTCCCTGGATGGCTCCCCCCGGGTTGTGGGGTTCATGGACACCAAGATCTTCTATTCAAAAGATAACAGAGACGATCTGATAAAAGAGATCCGAAACGCAGTAGATGCCGGTAACCCTCAAAAAGGTGTCTCAAGCTTCTTCAAGCTGCTTGCCATGCTTGACATACCTTTCGAAGAGGTCGAAGCCCGTGGCCCTGAAGCTGTCCGCCCCGCGCTTGCTCCCGGACAAACCGACCTGGATGATTGGATAGAGGCGGTCATTCCATTTTGTTCCGGCAGGGTAAAAAACGGCCAAACCAGGCAGGGAGGAGCGGACGCCCTGGCCAATGCCATTGAAAACGGTTTTGCGCCAGGCTGCTACATGATTATAACAACCGAAATAATCGACAAACGCCGCAAACTCTATAAGGTGATCAAGGCACATGGCGTAGTGGTGGACTGCTCCGTTGCCACCGGATCATCAAAAGCCGCCAAGAAAGCACAGTCAGACGCACTTTCCGGGCTCATGCGCGGGTTTTTGGAAAAAAGCGGCAAAACCATCGACAGCCGCACATTTAACCTTATTTGCGAAATGACAGGTTTTGACTTAAGAACATTTCAAAACAGTCTTGAAAAACTGGCCGCATATACCGGCGAACGGAAGCGGATAACCACCGATGATGTCAGGCAGGTACTCAGAAGAACAAAGACCGACCCGATATACGAACTTACAGGCGCTATTGGGAACAGGAACACGGTCAAGGCTCTCTTTTTCCTAAGCAGTCTCCTCTCGGCGCATGACGACATACACCCTTCAGCCATACTGTCCGCCATACTGAACATGATCCGCAGGCTCGCGGTGATAAGAGATTTCATGGAAAGCGATAACAGCGCCACATGGCGTCCGGGCATATCCTACCAGGAATTTTCGGCAAAGGTTGCAAAGAAGCTGGAAGAGTATGATTCAAAAACGGCCAGGCTCGTTGAGGAACTGGACCGGGAGGTGTTCAGCCCGCCCGGGAAAGGCAAAATATCCAAAAAAAAACATGACACGGATCTTTTTATCGCACCGGATAAACGAAAGCTATACCCGGTTTACAAAAATTTTGAAAAGGCCGCCAGATTCTCGGTAGATGAACTTTCAGCGGCGTTCTCGCACCTGCAGGCTGCGGACCGCCGCATTAAAAGCGGATCGGATCCCCGGCTTGCTCTGGAACATCTTATAATCAGCCTGTGCAAAACGGATGACTCGCAAAAAAACAGGGCAGCCCGATAGGCATTAACGTCTTAGCCCTGCCACGAGACGCTTGCCGTTCAACAGGAGCCTCAGTGCGGACAGGATATCAGGGCACACCATGTCAGCCGCGCACACTGTTTCGACGCACGCCCCCTCCTCCTGTATCAGAGCGACGCCAAGTGCGGCCCCGGAAAGCATCAGCTTGTCGTTTCTGCCGTTTCCAATTGCAACGGTTGAATCAGATCCGAGTTTCTCTATGTACTCCAGCTTTCCCCTGTCCTGGCTTTCCTCCGGCATAACATGTAAAAGCACCGGCGTCCCTTCGAGCTCCGCTGCGGCCAGGCCAAAGGTATCCGCGGTAATAACATGGATCTCAAGGTCATCGGCCAGCTTTTCAAGAAGTTCACGGACGCCGTCTATCAGCTTGCCATCGCATGCCATGGTACCGTTGTAGTCCATCACAAGATAAGAAAGTTCAAGAGTCCTGTATCCCGGTATTGTCACACTGATCATCTTTTTTTCCCTGTTTTTTAAAAAAAGGATTCCCCAAAAGTCCACAGCCAATAATTTATTTACAAACCAAAGCCAGTATGGAATAAAAACAGAAGATGTCAAGTCAACAAACACACCACCAGCGGAGAAATCATGATTGAAAAACAGCCCACGACAGTTGCCGAGGCGGCAGAGGCCCTCGCCGGTTTTGCCATGGACAGGGGAGAGATAAAGATCCAGCTCGATAACATCCCGGACGAAGCCGATATAGACAAGACCCTTCTTGAATACGAGATACAGCTTCTTCGAATAGTATTCACCGGCTGGGCGCTGTCATTCTTCATGCCCGATCTCCGGAATAGAGGTGAACTACTTTGACTCTATACGGGAACGAACCGAGATTTACACCGGTGCCATGACATCTGCGTCTGAAGGGGCAGACCCTGCCGAGATCATAGGATCAGCATTTGCCGGACTTTGCGATAATGTGGAATCCCAGCCGATCATCGATTCGGGAAAATGGATGTTCGGCAGCACCCTTGCAACGGTAAAGGCCTATCTCGATTCGATCGAGATACATCAGGAACAGTAACCAATATTCATAAGCAAAGAGAAAGCCGATGATAAAGACAGCCGTAACCGAAATTTTAGGCATACAGCACCCGATCATAGGCGGAACAATGATGTCAATAACAGACGCCGACTTTGCCGCGGCCATCTCCAATGCAGGCGGGCTGGGGATACTGGCGTCAGCCATATACAAGACACGTGACGATTTCGCGGCAGCCATAGACCGGGTACAGGAATTGACAGACAGGCCGTTTGCCGTAAACATCAACCTCTTCCCGGCGATGACGGCCATAGACAACAACATATACATAGACGTGATGGCGGAAAAAGGTGTCAAAATAGTAGAGACATCGGGCCACTCCGCTCCTGAAGAGCTCTATCCGCGGTTTAAGGACGCCGGCATGACCTGGATACACAAGTGCGTCGGTGCACGATACGCGCGTAAGGCTGAAAGCATGGGAGCCGATATTGTCACGGTCGTTGGATACGAAAACGGCGGCGCAACAGGCAAGCTGGATATTGGAACCCTGGTTCTTGTCCCTACAGTTGTGGATGCGGTCAATATACCGGTAATCGGGGGCGGCGGCGTGTCGGACGGCAGGGGGCTTCTCTCACTGCTTGGCCTTGGAGCCCAGGCAGTGATAATAGGAAGCCGCCTGCTGGTGACAAAGGAATGCCCTATACACGAAAACCTGAAGCAGGCTTTGCTGAACGCCACCGAGCTTGACACAAGGCTTATAATGAGGTCAATCGGAGCCACCCACAGGGTATGGGACAATGCCGCTGCAAAAAAATGCGCCGATATTGAAACCAGGGGCGGAGACTTCAACGAGGTTATAAGCGTGGTAGCGGGCGACAAGGCCAGACAGATGTATGCCACCGGCGATCTTGAAGCCGGCGTAATATCATGCGGGCAGGGGATCGGGCTCGTAAAGGACATTCCAACCGTAAAAGAGCTCTTTGACCGTATGGTTGAAGAAGCAAAAGAGACTCTCGAGCGTATCTCGGCCATGAGGATTTAAAATATGGGTTCCGCTCTCCTTATAACAATCGGTGTCCTTTTCGCAATAGGCGGCATAGTCGGCTGCCTGCTGCCAATTCTGCCCGGTCCGGTGCTGAGTTACCTGTCCCTGGTGTTCCTCGACATGGCAAAAGGCTGGAGCGCATTTGGCGCAACATTCCTGGTCGTAATGGGACTTTTGGCCCTGCTCATGATAGTGCTGGACTACATTGCCGCCATGATCGGCGCCAAAAAGTTCGGTTCGTCAAAAGCCGGAATAATAGGTTCGGGACTGGGTATGATAGCCGGCCTGGTTTTATTTCCCCCTGCAGGAATATTCATAGGGGCCATACTTGGCGCAATCGCAGGGGAGATGCTGGTTGGCCAAAAAACATCCGCGGCTGTCAGGGCCGGCTGGGGGGTGCTCCTTGGGTCACTTGCCGGAACCGCCATAAAGCTCGCCTACTGTGTCACGGTTCTCCTTTTTGTCATAAAGGGATTGTTCTGACCGGAATCAATCGCATGGGTAAAAAGCTCATATGCATTGCTCACAGGGGAGCCAGCGGGCATGAACCGGAAAACACGCTGGCTGCATTTGAAAAGGCGATAGCACTTGGAGCCGACTGGATAGAACTTGACCTGTTTGCAATTGAAAACAGGCTCGTGGTCATTCACGACAACACGCTGGAGCGCACCACAAGCGGAAAAGGCTGGGTGACGGATCACAACCTGACCTACCTCCGGGGGCTTGACGCAGGCAAAGGGAACCGGATTCCGTTTTTCACCGAAATTCTTGACCTGGTGGCCCGCCGCACAGGGGTAAACGCAGAACTCAAGGGGCCGGATACGGCGGTGCCTCTGGTTGAGGTGGTTAATAAATATGTAAGACAGCATGGATGGAGCTACAAGGACTTTCTTGTCTCATCGTTTGATCATAGGCAGATAAAAACGACAAAAATGTTACAACCGTCTCTCCCCGTAGGCCTGAATATCAACGGGGTTCCCCTTCATCTCGACCGGCTGGTTGGGGAACTTTCTCCCTGGTCGATACATGTCAGCCTCGATTTCGCATCAAAAGAGCTTATAGCCGATATACATGCCCTGGGCTGCAGGGCCTTTGTCTTCACCGTAAACACGGAAGCCGATCTTGAACGGGTCAAAAGCATGGGGGCAGACGGTATTTTCACCAACTTCCCGGAGCTGCTCACAGGCAGGAAGGCATGACCGCACTTGTCTGTTTTTATCAATAAAACACAAACGGCATAAAACAAGATAAGATTGACATGTGGCGCCGGACCTACCCGGATATTGCATGAAAATACTGCCTATCGGTAATGCCTGTAGTCTATGCCGTACCGTTTTGCCTTGTAGGCGAACTTCCTGACGGTCGTGCCGAGCATCTGCGCGGCATGGGTAATCTTGCCCCTCGTGTGTTTAAGCGCATCTATAATCATCTCCTGCTCCACGGCGGCAACGGCATCCTC
>MZGQ01000072.1 GCA_002085115.1 Desulfococcus sp. 4484_241 | reverse complement strand
GCCCATCTTTTGAAAGCAGGACACCCCGTTCGATAATGTTTTCAAGCTCCCGTACGTTGCCCGGCCAATCATAGGCAAGCAGCTTTGCCTTATCCTCATCGGAGATGGAAACCATGAGGCGGTTGTAGCGAACCGCATAGCGCCTTAGAAAATGTTCGGCAATGCGTATTATGTCATCCTTTCTTTCCCGCAGCGGAGGGACTGTTATCGGGATAACGTTGAGCCTGTAGTAAAGGTCCTCCCTGAACCGGCCAGAGGCTACCTCCCGTGCCAGGTCACGGTTGGTGGCGGCGATCAGCCTGAAATCGGTGAAAATCGGTTTTGTGCCACCAACCCGGACAACACTCTTTTCCTGTATTGCCCGTAAAAGTTTTACCTGTACGGACTTTGGGACCTCGCCAATTTCATCTATGAAGAGAGTCCCGCCATGAGCCAGCTCCAGCCGTCCTTTCTTGCGGCGGTCGGCGCCGGTGAACGATCCCTTTTCATGGCCGAACAGCTCGCTTTCCACCAGGTTTTCCGGTATGGTGGAAAGATCCACCACAACCAGCGGCATATCCCTTCGGTTCCCGACTTCATGAATACGCCTTGCAACCAGCTCCTTGCCCACACCGGTCTCCCCCAGAATGAGTATGTTGCTGTCAGTGGCGGCAATCTGGTCGATCTGGTGCATAATTTTTTTCATCATTCTGTTTTCGCCGATTATACCGACAGTTGCGGCCCGTTCCAAGGTCACTGCCCGGTCGGCCCAATCATCTGTTGAAACATCGGCTGCTGAAACATCGATACTTTTGCTTTGCGCCTGTTTTAAATGTTTTCCAAGTGCCCGGCCGATTTCCATAAGCTGTTGTTCGTCATAAAAGTCAAAGCAGTCCGACATGTAGGCGCTGTCATGGTAGAGTACAAAAGAATCGTTCCCGTTCTCTGCTTTAAAGGGCAGGCACAGGATCGCTTTTTCATTGTACAGGTAGCCGTCCCTGTCTGTGTTACGCACCGTTTTTGGCCTGTTTTTGCGGTGGGCGTCAAACAGAAGAGCCAGGTTGGAGCGAAAGGACTCTGAAGAGAGCACCGTGTTTTTAAGGTTGCAGGATGCAACCAGTTCGGGACGGCCGGGCCGGCCTGCGCCGGGAACCCGGAAAATGGCCCCGCGTTCCGCATTGAAATAGTGGTTGGTGGCCCGGACCAGCTGAGTGGAGAGGCGGCCGGGAGGGGTGGTTGCAGCAATCTCCCCCAGGGTCCTGACAAACCGGTCTGCAGACCTGTTGCCATGATGCCGCGGTACAGGAGCTGCTGACGCTTCGTCGGCAATAAGTATGCGGATATCATCCGGGAAAAATATGTCGCCGTACCCGGCAAGGTCCTGCCATGCCTTGCGCGCAAGTGCATGTGCATTTTTCCTGTCGCCTTCCATCAGGCTTAACCTGATAAGGGCGAACCTGGTTTTGGCCAGTTGTACCGGGGTCCCTGACTGCTCCAGGTATTCTTCACTGGTCAGAAGGTCGGCCCGCACCTTTTCAGGGGCTGCGCCCATCTCAAGCCGGACCTCTGACAGGAGACGCAGCAGAACCCCTCTGAGGTGTACATTGGGATCTTCCATTATTCTGAGGACTTCCTGCTGAAGTCCTTCTTCGGGATATATTGACAGCCCGTGCCTGTAAAGCCCGAACGCAAGTTCAAGGAAGATCGGGGACGCGTATTGGCGCACAAGACCTGCAGAAGCTCCTTCCCTCAGGGCAAGGGAGATATACCTGTGTGCCTCCCCGATTCGCCCCTGCATAAAGTGGTGGCATGCCATCCCACCCCTTGCAAAGTAGAGGGCAAGGGCGTTTTCCGTTTTTTCAGCTTCCAGGATGGCGCCTGACAGGTGTATTACCGCTTCCTTGTATTTTTTGAGTTCAAGCAGAATTATCCCGAGAACGGCGCGTATGGTAGCGGCAAGGGCAAGGTCGCCCCTGTCTATGAGCAGCCTGCGGTAATAATCAAGAGTGCCTATTGCACGGTGAAACTGCCCCAGGTAGGCGGCGCAGTATCCGAGCCACATGGGAGCGGAAGGGTTGGTCAGAATGATTCCCTGCGCTGTTTCCAGATCCTCCACTGCCCGTTCAAAGAATGTTATGGCATCCCTGAACATTCCCTGTATATGGTAGTAAAGACCGATAAATTCAGCCGCATTGGAAAGTATGTCTTCATCCCCGAGAGCTTCCGCCTCGGCCCTGCCTTCTTTAAAAACCTGTAGAGCTCTTGCTCTCCGGTCTGAAAAATAGTAGTGCCTTGCCAGATGCAGTTTTAGCATTGCCCTGGAGCGAAGGTCTCCAAGATTTTCCGCAGCCTTGAGCCCTGCCTTGAGAAACGGTATTGTTTCCCTGAAGCCTTTGCCCAGTATAAAGTTGAGCGTGGACAGCTCCAGGGTGGCGGAAACAAGTGTACTGCTTGTAAGGCAATTGCCCGGGGCCCTGACGATTCGTGAAACAGCGTTATGGAAATGGAGCCTTGCAGCTTCCCGGTCCGCCTTTTCAATGGCGCTGTGCGCAAGATCCACCTCGAGCCGGGCTGCTTCTTCCATCTGGTATGTGATTTTTACGGATGCCATCTGCAAATGCCATGATTTTGGGGGCAATTTTTCCCCGGTTCAAATGACTGTATTACAATTGGTACGCTTTTAATGATTTTAAATAAACCCTTATGCAAGCGGAAAGTCAACAATATGTTTTTATATGGACACCTTTTTGTCTATATACGGTCACTATGCTCGCCTGCTATGAGATCCTCCTGAAATTGTGATGTAAAACAATAACTTATTTTTATTGCAGCATGGGTATGGATCTTGCTTCCTATAAAGTTTAGTCGATATAAAAGCCAACGCATCTTTACGAATCAAGGAAAGGAGTTTTGGAATGCGAGATGTTTACATTATTGGCGTAGGTATGACCAAGTTTGGCAAGCACATGGACAAGAACATGAAAACCCTTGCATCTGAAGCGGTGGACAATGCACTTGAACATGCAGGGATTACAAAGGATAAAATCCAGTCCGCCGTTGTAGGCAACGCTTACCAGGGGCTTGTAACCGGCCAGGAGTCGATCAGGGGACAGGTCGTGCTTCGCGCCATGGGGATAGGCGATATCCCTGTGACAAACGTGGAAAACGCGTGCTGCTCTTCTTCAACGGCCCTGCAGGTGGCATGGATGGATATAGCATTAGGCCTCCACGATGTTGCCCTGGTTCTGGGGATGGAAAAGATGTACATGGAAGACCGTGAAAAACGGCTTAAACTGTTTTCCGCTTCGGCAGATGTCGAGGTGATCGAGATGCTTGTCAAGGCCATGAAGGAGGATGCCGAGAGAAAACGCAGGGAGGCCGAGGCAAAAGGCGAAGTCCTGGATAAAAAGGAGTCATCGGGCGGAAGCGCTTTTATGGAGATATACGCCATGGGAGCCAGGCTCCACATGGAAAAATACGGGCTTACACAGCGGCAGCTTGCGATCGTCAGCGCCAAGAATCACAATCACAGCGTTCACAATCCGTATGCCCAGTACCGCAAGCCATTTACGGTTGACGAGGTGCTGGCCGCCAAGCTGATAGCATATCCTCTTACCCTGCCGATGTGTTCACCAGTGGGGGACGGCGCTGCTGCAGCAATACTTTGCTCCAAGAAGTACCTTAAAAAGCTCGGCTCATCAAAACCCGTAAAGATCCTTGCCACCGTGCTTGGCGGTGGTATGGACCGCGGTTTTGATGATCCCGACCTGGGGGAAAGGCTTTCCAAAAGAGCTTACGAGCAGGCTGGTGTCGGTCCGGAGGATGTGGATGTCGCCGAGCTTCATGATGCAACAGCGTTCGGAGAGATTTTAAACAGCGAATCGATGGGATTCTGTCCGAAAGGGGAGGGCGGTATATTCGCAGAAGAAGGCCATTCCACGCTTGGCGGCAAGCTCCCGATAAACCCGTCAGGAGGGCTTGAATCCAAGGGGCATCCTGTTGGCGCCACAGGAGTCGGACAGATCGCAGAGCTGGTCTGGCAGCTGCGCGGTGAGGCAGATGGCCGGCAGGTTGAAAATGCCAGGATAGGACTGGCCGAAAACGGTGGCGGGAATATTGGAATAGAAGAGGCGGCAATGGTTATTACCATTCTCCAGGCGGATTTTTGATAATCACAAGCTTTGGATGTTTTCTGTTCAAGGCCTGGCGGTAAAAAAAAGCCGTTGAGTTGTTAAAACATTTAAAATACGGGCGTGTTGATACTTGCGCCCGGTGAATTTCCGGAGGTGCCATGATAGAAGATCTTCCGATTTTTAAAGCAATCAACCTGAAAATAGATGATCCGGAGCGTATAGCCCTCAGGTTTGTCAACGAGGACGAGAGTGAAGAGCCTGTTACCTACAGGGATATTTTTGAGAATACCAACAGGACCGCAAATCTCCTTTTAAAATCCGGTGTGGGCAATGGGGATACATTCATCATGCTGATGAAAAACCATCCCGAATTCATATACTCGCTGTTTGCGGCTCTGTCCATAGGCGCCATAGCCGTTCCGGTGGATCCAAGATCCAGGGGCAGGAAACTTGCGTTCCAGATCTTGAACACACGAGCCAAGGGCATTATAGCAGCCGATCAGTTTGTTGGTAATATTGAGGAAGTGAAAGAGGAGATCGGCGATATACCGATAATAGGAGTCCTGTACAAGAAACATCACAACATTCCGGTAAACAGCGCCTATCCTTCCCTGGACGAACTGCTAAAGGCCGAAAGCCCTGATATGCCGGCCAAAATGCTCCCGTTTGACCACACACGGCCGGCCCAGATCATACATACTTCCGGCACTACAGGAGACCCAAAGGGGGTTGTGCTCAAAGCTGACCGGTTTATCATGTATGCTCTTATGGGGGATTTCATATGGCAATACAAGCCCGACGATATTCCTTATACCGGTCTTTCAATGACACACGGCAACGCCCAGTCGGTAACACTCATGCCGTCTCTTGCCAAGAAACTTCCGGCAGTTATAAGTGAAAGATTCACGAAAAGCAGGATATGGGATATCTGCAGGAAATATGGATGTACGACCTTTTCCCTCCTGGGGGGGATGATGGCCGGTATTTACAACGAACCGCCGCGCGAGGACGATGCTGACAACCCGGTCAGGGTCGTGATAAGCGCAGGCACCCCCCGTGCCATTTGGGAGGCATTTGAAAAGCGTTTCAATGTTAAGATCCATGAATGGTACGCTGCTGTTGAAGGCGGGCTTGCTCACAATCCCCCTGGATTCGGCCCGGTCGGTTCATTCGGTAAACCGCCGGAAGGCCTGGTGGAGATGAAGATAGTGGACGAAAATGACAACGAAGTTCCGCCGGGTGTGAAGGGTGAGCTGGTAAGTAGGATGGTTCACGGCCCCACCGAGGTTATTTACTATGGCAAGGATGACGCATCCAGGGACAAGACCAGGGGAGGGTGGCTCAGAAGCGGTGACATCTGCCACAGGGATGAGAACGGCTTTTTTTATTTTGATTTTCGCAAGGGTGGCGGCCTGCGTCGCCAGGGTGATTTTATACAGCCCGATCTCATAGAAAAGATTATAGGCGAGCATGAATCGGTCTCCGAGGTTTGTGTGTACGGTGTACCGGCTTCATCCGGCGCGCCGGGCGAAAGCGATATTGTTGCCGCCATAGCCCCGTTTGAGGGCAAGACCGTTGATGTGGAGGGAGTCAAGAAGCTCTGTATGTCTGAACTTGAGAGAAACTCTATACCCACCTACTTTCAGATCGTTGACGAGATACCTAAGACCGTTTCAGAAAAACCACTTGCAAGGGTGCTTAAAGAGGAGTTTGATCCCGCTGCTCCTAACGTCATAAGAGTGGCCTGATTGCCAAGGCCGAAAGGAGAGAATCATGTTTGAATCTTTAAAACAGGGTTACTTGCCAAGGATGTATTTCCCGACCAGGACTATTGATCCCGACAAATGCACCCGATGCGGCAGGTGCTTTCATGCATGTCCCACCTATGGATACAGGTGGGAAAAGGGATCTGTCCCGGTACCCGTTGGATACGGAGGGTTTGAACAGGCGTGCCTTAACTGCGGCAACTGCACTGCTGTTTGTCCGTCAGGCGCCATAACAATGACGGGAAGCTTTGTCATACCGTCGGGCCGTTACAGGACCATGCTGGAAGAAAAGATGGATGAGCCTCATCCGCTGGGTTATGGTAAAGGACCGTATGAAGAGATAGAGGATGAACTGACAGATGTTGAGCGTGTCATCTATCGCAGGCGCTCTGTCCGGTTGTTCAAGGACAAGCCGGTGCCAAAGGAACTTTTGGTGCGTATCCTGGAGGCAGGCAGGTTTGCGCCGTCGGCAGGCAACTGTCAGCCTTACAGGTTTATCGTTCTTACCGACCAGCGCCTGATTCACGAGTTTGAACGCAAGGCAATGATTGCCTTAAGGCTTTTGAAAAACTTTTACCTTGCAAAAAACGGGAAAAGGTCCAGGATAAAGGCCGCCCTGTTCGGTTTCATGAGCTGGTTTATGGTAAACAAGCTTGATCCCCGCCCTATTACTGCAATGGAAAAGGCTGATAAAACAAATGGCAGGATCTATTACAATGCGCCTGCTGTCATACTGATCTTGAAAAACAGGCACGGCATAAGCAACCCGGACCTTGACACAGGCATATGCACCCAGAACATGGTGCTGACAGCCCATTCCCTCGGCCTTGGCACATGCTACATATCGTTACCCATGGAGCCGCTTTCAATGCCACTTATGGCCGGGTTCAGGAAAAAACTCGGGATAACAAGCCCGTTTGAGGCTGTGACAAGCATCGCCATAGGTTATCCAAAGGGGAAGATAGACAGACCGGTCAAACGTGATACTCCCCGAGTGGACTGGATGTAAAAAACATGAAACAGTATAGACAACCAACAATTTGAGGTTAAAAATGGGAATAATTAATTTAAAAGGTAAAACGGTTTTTATAACCGGAGGCTCTTCCGGTATCGGTAAAGAGCTTTCCCGTTGTTTTGCCAGGGAAGGCTCTAACTTGATCCTCATGTCACGGGAAGGAAAAAAAGAGGTCCTGAAAGAGTGGGCTGAATCATTAAAACGTACGTATTCGGTTGAAGTCTGGACTATTACCTGTGACCTGTCTCGCCCCGATGGACCGGAAGATGCATATAACCAGGTCAAAAGCTGCGTGCCGCATATCGACGTGCTGGTGAACAACGCCGGTGCCATGGCATTCGGGCCGTTCCATGAACTTTCACCCTCCACTCATGATCAGATCCTTGTCGTCAATGCACGGGCTTACATGATGCTGATGAGGTTGTTCATCCCTGAAATGGTCCAGCGTAAAACAGGATATGTGCTGAATGTCTGCTCCGTATCGGCGTTCGTGCCCACCCCTCGTCATGCGGTTTACGGTGCTACCAAAGCGTTCATTCAAGCACTGAGCGAGGCCGTGAATGAAGAGTTGAAGGGCACCGGGGTCGGTATTTTCACCCTTAACCCAGGCTATACGGATACTCCGCTGTTGCGGGGAGATGGCTTCCCCCAAAAACTGCGGTTTTACCGTTTTGCAGGAAAAAGCGATCCGGCCACCATCGCCGAAAAAGGGGTTCAAGCCTTTATCCGTGGTAAACGGGTATACATTCCGGAGCCGCATCTTCGTTTCCTCTTTTTTGTATTGAACCGGTTTCTTCCAAAACGTGTCATTAACGCCATTTCGGAATTGATGGTAAAAGGTACATAAATAAAAATGAGGTAGACCTTCAGCCTCTTTACACATCATAATGGTATCGTATAAAAGTCAAAGGAAAGATGGCTTGGCTCATTGTTATACATTGATTTTACACCGTTCAGTCTGCCGGAAAAAAAGATTTTTACCAGACCATCAAATATAATATGACAGACGCAAAGGATACGTCTCCGGTTATAATAGGAGCAGGGCAGATTACTGAAAGGGATATTTCCCCGCCTGAGGCAAGTTCGCCCATTGCTCTGATGATAAAGGCCGTAAAACTTGCGGCGGATGATGCTGGTATGTCAGCCGAATCACTTGCCCGGGCCGATATGGTTATAACAGTGCCGATGTTTAACGACATGGGGATTGCCAATCCGCCCGGGTGCGTTGCGGATGCGATCGGGGCCGCAGGTGCAAAGTGTGTTCTTGCCGGGTTTGGCGGCACGTCTCCCCATTCGATGTTATGTTACGCTGCCAACTCCATTATATCAGGGAAAGCCGACCTGGCGGTACTCACCGG
>MZGQ01000125.1 GCA_002085115.1 Desulfococcus sp. 4484_241 | reverse complement strand
CCATATGTCTCTTTTAAAATAGGCTCAAGCTCCGGTATCAGGTATTCAACCCTTTTGCGGCCATGCCTCCTTTCCACGTAGTCTTCAACCATTCCGCTTCCCCTCGGTCCCGGCCTGTACAGGGCAACCAGGGCTGTTATATCGGCAAAGGAATCGGGCTTCATACTCACAAGGAGCTTTTTCATCCCCACGCTTTCAAGCTGAAAAACGCCGGTGGTGTCCCCGCGGCAAAGCAGTCGGTAGGTTTTTTCATCTTTCAGGTCGAGATACGCCGGCCGCATGTGTGGATGCGTGCCTGGGAAGACCTTCAAGCGCACGCCCGGCCTCCATCAGTTCCACCAGGTCCTGCCGGGATTCTATAAGTTTTTTCAGTTCCGGCTCTTTTGCGAGGGCATCGTCCAGATTCCCGCTGTCTTTCGGAATAAGCTTTGCGATTTTATTGACTTCGTGAAGAGGGATATCCATAACACGGCCAACGTCACGGATCACCCCCCTGCTCTTCATAGATCCGAATGTGATTATCTGGGCCACATAGTCGCTTCCACCGTACTTTTCGACAATATACCGGTACACACGTTCCCTGCCGTTTATACAGATATCGACATCGATGTCGGGCATGCTCTTTCGCTCCGGATTGAGAAATCTCTCGAACAGGAGCCCATGCTCGATCGGATCAATGTTTGTAATCCCAAGGCAGTAGGAAACTATGCTTCCCGCTGCCGATCCCCTGCCAGGCCCTACAGGAATGCCTTCCCTCCTGGCATACTCGATAAAATCGGCTACGATCAAAAAATACCCCGAAAATCCCATCTCCTTTATCACGGAAAGCTCGTATTCGAGCCTGTCCCTGTAAACCTGTTCGTCTACCGCCGGATTTTTCATGCGAATCTCTTCAAGCCTGGCGGGAAATCCGGCGCGCACCTTTTCTTCGAACAGGTCCTCTACCGTCTTGCCTTTTGGCGTCTCAAAGGCAGGGAAATGAAGGGACTTGAAACCAAGATCAACATCGCACCTGTCGGCAATGGCGACCGTGTTTGCGGCCGCTTCAGGAAATGGTTCGAGAAAAGAACACATCTCGTGCCTGGGTTTGAAATTCAGCTGATTGGTCCGGAACCTGAACCTCGTGGGATCGTTAATCGTCTTGCCTGTCTGAAGACACAGGGAAATCTCGTGGATGCTGCTGTCCCTGCTGTCCAGGTAATGGCAATCGTTTGTACCGACGATGGGGATGGAAAGTCTTTTGCTCATTTCCGACAGGGCCTCGTTCACCTTCTGCTGTTCCGGGAGCCCGTTGTTCTGGACTTCGAGGAAAAACCGGTCTTCACCGAAAATCTCAAGGTATGACCTTGCAGCTTCATCCGCGGCTTCGATATCGCCGGCGTTAAGGTGTTTCGGAATTTCACCCTTGAGGCAGGCAGAGAGCCCTATAAGACCGGCGCTGTGCTCTCTTAACAGTTCCTTGTCTATGCGTGGCTTATGGTAAAATCCCTTGAGGGATGCAACAGTGGCAAGGATGCACAGGTTTTTATACCCTTCCATGTTTTCAGCCAAAAGCACAATATGGGAAAGTCCTTCATGATCCAGCGGGGTCTTGTCCGCTATGGTTCGCGGGGCAAGGTAGCACTCACAGCCGATTATTGGTCACAGCCGATTATTGGCTTTATACCTGCCTTTACCGCTTTATTGTAAAAATGGATCACACCGAACATGGTTCCATGGTCGGTAATGGCGACCGCACGCATGCCATACTCGACCGAGCGTTTTACAAGATCGTCAAGCCTTATGATGCCGTCAAGAAGGCTGTACTCGGTATGGACATGAAGACTGTACTCGGTATGGACATGAAGATGAACAAAATCGGGCGATGTAGCTTCAGTCATATCAACCCCTTTAAATGAAAGACAGACAAAAGCCGTGTTCAGGAATGATTAAAGACCTGCACATATTCCGAACAACAGGCCGCTGGCTGTAAAAACATCAGGGCACAGCCGCGCAAATACGGTGTGTGCTTAATCAAGGCGGTAATTGGGAGCCTCCTTGGTTATAATGACATCGTGAACGTGGCTCTCCTTCAGGCCGGCGGCAGTGATCTTCACGAAACGCCCCCTGTCCCTGAGCTCATCAACTGTCCTGCAACCGACATAACCCATACCGGCCTTGAGCCCGCCAACGAGTTGCACGATATTGCTCGTCACCGTACCGCGGTAAGGAACGCGGCCCACAATCCCCTCGGGCACGAGTTGACTGTCATCAACATCGGATGTCTGGTAATAACGATCCTTGCTTCCCTGTTTCATGGCCTCTACCGAGCCCATACCCCTGTAAACCTTGTAACTTCTACCCTGGAAAAGGATGGTCTCGCCAGGGCTCTCCTCGGTCCCTGCAAGCAGCCCTCCCACCATTACCGTATGAGCTCCTGCAGCCAGGGCCTTTGTAATGTCGCCGGAATACTTTATACCGCCGTCTGCAATAATCGGGATTCCCGTCTTATTCGATATGGCACGGCAGTTCAAAATCGCGGTGAGCTGCGGCATGCCAACGCCGGCCACTACTCTCGTAGTACAGATGGAGCCGGGCCCTACCCCCACCTTTACGCCGTCAGCACCCGCCTCGATCAAATCTTCAGCCCCCTTGGCCGTGCAGACGTTACCCGCAATCACCTGGATCTCCTTAAAGGTGCTCTTTAGCTCCTTGAGCGTCTCAATAACGTTCCTTGAGTGGCCATGTGAGGTATCAATAACAATAACATCCGCTCCGGCATTGACAAGTGCATCAGCCCTCTCAATGGCCTCACGTCCGACGCCGACCGCTGCTCCGACTCTCAGCCTGCCAAGCTCATCCTTGCAGGCATTGGGAAATCTTTTAAGTTTCTCAATATCCTTTATTGTGATCATTCCGACAAGCCGGCCGCTTTTATCGACTACCAGAAGCTTTTCGATCTTGTGTTTGTGGAGAAGTTCCTTTGACTCCTCAAGGGTAATCCCCTCCTGCACAGTAACCAGATTCTCGCTGGTCATTACCTCGGAGACTTTTCGGTCAAGATCGGTTTCAAACCGCAGATCCCGGTTGGTCACTATGCCAACAAGCCTGTCGTTTTTTGTAACAGGAACACCAGAAATATTATACTTTCTCATAAGCGTAAGGACTGAGCTTATGGAGGCGTCAGGGTCGGTTGTCACGGGATCCACTATCATTCCGCTTTCCGATTTCTTTACCCTTCCAACCTCGATAGCCTGTGCCTCGATGCTCATGTTACGGTGGATGAAGCCAAGCCCGCCTGACCTTGCCATGCTTATGGCAGTAGCCGACTCGGTAACGGTATCCATTGCAGCGCTCACGATCGGTATGTTGAGAGTAATATCGGCAGTCAGCCGGGTCATGGTGTTTACCTCTTCCGGCAGCACCTCGGAGTAACCGGGCACAAGCAAAACGTCGTCAAAAGAATAGGTTTCCTCTGGTGTTATCTTCATCTATTTCACCTCCCGGGAGACAGGATTAAAACGTGTCTAACCATCTGTTATAAAAGAATAAATAAGAAGACGGAGAAGAATATCTCCTTCTCCGTTTACAGGTTTTCACATAACACAAAAATACCTTGTGGCACAATCTTTATTTGAATGCAAAAGAAAAACAGGATATGGTGTTATAAATATTCCCCCCGGAGTTACGGCATGAAACGTTAAAAAATGTTAACAGCAGCAAAAACATGTAAAAAGAAAGGTTGACAGATGCCATGCTTTTAAAAATAAACCCGAAAAATCCGCAGGAGCGTCTTATAAATAAAGTGGTGGATGCGCTGAGGCAGGGGGCAATCATAGCCTACCCGACCGACACCTATTACGGTATAGGCTGCGACATAACACAGAAAAAAAGCGTTGAAAAAATATACCAGCTAAAACAGCGGCGCAAAAGCAAACCGTTCAGCTTCATATGCAGCGACCTTAAAAACATAAGCCGGTACGCAAAGGTATCGGACTACGCATACAAAACCATGAAACGCCTTCTGCCCGGCCCATACACATTTATCCTTGAGGGATCGCGTATTTTACCAAAGACCATGGTTTCCAAGCGGAAAACAGCAGGCATCCGCGTACCTGACAATGCCATATGCCTTGCAATGGTAAAAACGCTTGGCAATCCAATAATATCCACGACAGCCACCGGGCCTGACAAGGTCCCATTCACAGATCCATCCCTGCTGCATGATCATTTCGGGAAAACCCTGGAGATTGTTATCGACGGTGGCCCCGTCCCTTCACAACCTTCAAGCGTAATTTCACTAATCACAGATGAACCGGAGATTATAAATAAAGCTTCAGGAACTTCTCTTTTCCATTGCACGGCGTTCCGCATCGAGTTCCGAGAGAAGATCTGCCAGGCACCAGTTCACAGACACAGGGGTGAGGGTTGCCCAAAGCGGCCTTGGCATACCGGATTCCCTGTAACGGGAAAGTATCATGTGCAGTTCCTTTTCGGTTATGCCTGAAAGAACAATTGCACGCACCGGCCCATGCGCACTGTTTAATCCCGACATATCCGGCCTTGCCAGCAGTTCGCCGACCCTTGCAGTCCCGTCATCAGCAGATGCAAAAACGACCGAAAGGTTTTCAAGGCCAATACCCCTGACAAGGTCAACCACACCGTTTTTTTCCGATCCGGGAAAACCGCAGACCAGCATGGCACGGGGACCGTATAAGGTTGTTTCCGACTTGCCCACTCTCCTGAATGTTCCGCCACTCATAACCACTTTCCAATAAAACGCAGAATTTGCCCGGTATTACATGCCGGGCCTGTAAAGATACCCGCCGGATATGGCGCCTTCCTTATCCATCACAAAATCCTCTACCATGTTCCTCGCATCTGAACCAAACAGGAAACGGATAAGGGAAAAATTTTTCTCTTCCGGAAGATACACCGGAACGACCCGGCCCTTTATGCCGCCAAGTTGGCCGGCATATTCCAAGGCGTCATAAAAGTTCCCGATATTATCCACAAGTCCGAGTTCCAGGGCCTTTCTCCCCGTATAGATACGTCCGTCAGCAAGAGCCCTGACATCCCCGACCTTCATACCCCTGCCTTTTGCCACGTCATCAATGAACTGCTGATGAATATC
>MZGQ01000071.1 GCA_002085115.1 Desulfococcus sp. 4484_241 | reverse complement strand
CCTGCGGCGTTCAGGCGGAGTGGTGATAACACTGATATCCCTTACCCCCATAAGAGACATGTGAAGTGTCCTCGGTATGGGGGTCGCTGTCAGCGACAGGACGTCTACCGTAGTCCTGAGTTTTTTTAACGCTTCCTTGTGCCTAACTCCGAACCTCTGCTCCTCGTCCAGCACAACAAGGCCAAGTTCCTTGAATTGAACATCCTTGGACAGCAGCCTGTGTGTACCTATAACTATATCCAGCCTGCCCTCCTTCAAATCTGCAACTATTTTCTTTTGCTCGCGAACGCTTCTGAAGCGGCTCAACGCGGCAATATTAACCGGGAACCCTGAAAAACGCTCCGAGAATGTTGCAAAGTGCTGTTCCGCAAGAACAGTGGTCGGAACCAGTACCGCCACCTGCATCCCTTCGCTTACACAAACAAACGATGCTCTCATGGCTATTTCGGTCTTGCCATAGCCCACATCACCGCATACCAGTCTGTCCATCGGCACAGGGGATTGCATATCGCTTAAAACTTCTTCTATAACCCTACGCTGGTCTTCTGTCTCTTCAAAGGGGAATCCGGCCTCGAAATCTCTCAGCCATTCCTCTGGGGGGGTAAAGGAACGGCCCTGGCTGACTTTGCGCCTCGCATAAAGGGAAAGCAGCTCCTTTGCGATCTTTTCGACCTCCTTTTTGGCCCGTGCCTTGGTCCTGGCCCATGATTTCCCCCCCATTTTATCAAGCGGAGGGGCGATATCACCGGCACCCACATACTTTCGGGCCAGGTCCATTCGGTCTACTGAAAGATAAAGCCTGTCACCGTCTCTGTATGTGATAAGCAGAAAGTCGTTTGTTACTCCATCGACCTTAATTTTTTCAATTCCCTCGTAACGGCCTATGCCGTGGTCAACATGTACGACAAGGTCGCCCTGCCTGAGTGTGTCAAGATCAAGGCACTCATCCCTGAGACTCTTTTCCTTTTTTTTGTGTCTTTTAAGCGGTGTCCCGAAAATCTCCGCATCGCTTATTATGGCGATTCTTTCATCATAAAAGTTAAATCCCGATGAAACGGCTCCGGGCACAACGTAAACAGCGCTGCCACTATTTTTCAAACCGGTAAAATCATCAACCGTGACAACCTTGAAATCGTTTAGTTCGAAAAGTTTTTCCACCCTTTCCTGCCTTGCCCGGCTGCCGCATACCACAACAGATGCGGCCCCTGCATGCCTGTTGTCCTTTATCCATGACAGCAACGGGGCTATCGCTCTGTTGCCGTCATTTTTACCAACATGAAGCATGGCGGATGTTGACGTGTTGTCAAAAACGTTTATGCGCCGCGACAATACCCGACGCCCCAGCATCTGCTCCAATGAAGCGTCCGCCAGCATGGAAAACATGAGCAGCGGTCTTTCACGCACACTGTCTGCCACATCCTGCCAGGAAATATACAGATCATCCGGGCCGACGCACAGTTTTCCATCCTCTTTGGCGGAATTATAGTTCTCCAATGCCCGGGCCGCCTTGGTTTCCGCTGCATGGCGCATGTTTTCAGGCTGCAAAAATACCAGGCAGGTATCTGAAGGAAGATAGTCAAAAAAGGTGGAAGTTGAAGGATAGATAAGCGGCATCAGGTTTTCAATACCGTCAATCCACTCGTTCTGTTCCATTTTTCTTATAATCTCACGGCTTGCCGAAACGGGAAGGCCAAGGGCGCCGGCCCTTTTTTTAACGGACGATATTATCCTGCCCATGGATTTTTTTTCTATTACCACCTCTCTTGCGGGCAGAACCAGTATGCTGTTTGTTTGTCTTGAGCGCCGCTGCGTTACCGGAGAAAAAAAGTTTATGGATTCAACTGTATCACCCATAAAATCTATCCGCACCGGCTGTTCGTGAAAAGGGGAAAAAAGATCTATAATACCCCCGCGAACGGAAAAGTCCCCTACCTCCTCGACAACGGGTGTCCGCTCATACCCACCTGCCACAAGCCTGGCCACCAGAGCATCCCGGTCTATCTCTTGTCCCTCATCGATACTCATTGCAAAGCCCGTAAGCTCTTCTGTGGGTACAAGCCTCTGCATAAGGCTATCGACAGGAACCACGGTTACTGAAGGCAAAAGCCCCTGCGATATCCTGTAAAGAAGCGCAATACGTTCTCCAGCCGTGCGTATGTTGTAGGAAACGGAACGAAAAGAAGCCAGGTCGTATGACGGGAAAAGAGCAATATCGTCAAACGCCTCCCGGCCCGCAAAAAATCTCAGGTCATCCACAAGCCTTGCAGCCTCTGATGAGTCAGGCACTGCGAGAACCACAGGCATGCCGGCAGCTCTGTGGATACGCCATGTAATGTATGCGTCCGCCGCACCGCAGACTCCCACGCAGTTTAAGGCCGCACCGCCGGAAAGCAGTGATTTTGCCAGCTCATCTACCGCTTTTTTTTCTTGATTTTGAAGCATGCCCGCGATAGTTTTCCAAAAACATTGGACGCCACCGTAGCTCAGTTGGTAGAGCAACGCACTCGTAATGCGTAGGTCAGGAGTTCGAGTCTCCTCGGTGGCTCCATACCTGGCCGTTAATCCTTTGCAACACAAAACCCCCGGGCAGACCCGGGGGTTTTGCGTTAACCTTTGCTTACAGAATATTCATACTACATGAACCGCGAGAAATCCACTCCTCTGGCCTTGCCCCGCAGCATGAACCACTGCTCTTCGTTTGCAGGCGGTTCTATCCTTTCTTCAGGTTTCTTTGCATAGAGCCTGATCGCTTCTGAAGGACAGGTGCTTACACACAGGCCGCAGCCTATACACTTTTCCCGTATAACGCGATATCCCTCTTCTGTTTCTTCTATTGCATGCACCTGGCATCTCTCTTCGGCACACAACCCGCACTGTATGCATTCGTCAGGATCGATCCGGGCGTAATAATTGGACTCCACCGCATTGGTCACGCCCATTTCGTTTATGGCGCGCAGAACCCCGCAGCAGCAGCCGCAGCAGTTACATATGAAAAACTGGCCATCCTTCTGGTTAGCGGTAAGGTGTACCAGGCCTGCCTCCTCAGATTTTTTTAAAATATCGTAGGCCTCCTCTTTGCTTATAACGCGCAGCCCCAGCGGAGAGTTGTCAAAAACGTTGGGTACCGGCGCTATGGCAAGACAGACCTCCAAAGGTTTATCACACCCCTTGCCAATCATTCTCTGCTCTTTTTTGCATATGCAATCGTTTACCCCAAAGGAAAGACCGTTTTCTATGATGGCCGACACACTCTCGTAAGGCAGGGCCTGCTGACCAGCGGAAATCTCCTTCTCAATGGGCACGACACGCATAAGGCTGGGGCCGTGGTTGAAAAACTGCTCGCCGAAATACGGGGCATATGCCTCGCAAAGTTCCACAAACTCCCTGTCCATGCGTTTTATGTGGAATTCATAAAGGCCGAATACCCACGGCATCATCTTGTAAAGCTTTACTCCTCCAAGCTCAACGCCGAAAACAAGCCCCCGCTCCCACATCGAATTGAGCCTTTGGGCAAGTTCTTCCGCCGGGCGTCCGGTTCGCTTTGCAATATCATCAACCGTTTCGAATTTTAGTTTCAAATCGCAGAAAAGTTCAGCCTCGTCCGGTTCGAACATCTTTTTAAGAAGTTTTATCTCTATGCCCTCTTCGGTTGCCGGAAAGCCGTTTGGCAAGGTGTCAAGAACCTTTGCAAGTTTACGATAAATATCTTCACTCATGATTTTATCCTTTTAAGCTAAAGTTGGAAACCGGCCGCTGTATTTAACAAAAAACGGCATAAATCAACATATACATATTCCTGCCAACCCCGTTATTTTAAATCCTCCGAATATGAATTCAGAATCAGGGTCAAAGGGCGGTCTTCATCTGTTTCCGAACTAAGGGAAATGGGCGCAGGTTTCCTGTAGCAATCTTCACCTGGGCGTGCGGCCAGCCACTCCTCGCGCTTGGCTTTTACTGCCAGAAATGCAGGGGAATTCACATCCACAAGGCTTCTTTCCAGCACAAGCTCAAGCCTGCCCTTGCGTTCCTCCAGGTGCATAAGAGGGGCTATTGGGATGCCAAGCGGCACCCAGCTTGAAAACCCTTTTTCAAGATTCTTTATCGCGGCCATCTGACCGGTCGCGCCTCCCACTATAAGGGAAAAAACCGTCAGGCCAAGATTATAGGTGTAGGTACAGTCAAATGATGTGGGATCGCTTCCCCGGCCGTCATAACCGTAGAAATGGTACTGGACCTTGAATTTTGGTGTCGATTTTTTAAAAAGTTTCTCGATTGCCGGTGGCACCTGTTCATTTTCCAGCAGCGCCCCCTGCCGTATAAGTTCATTTGTCAAGGTTTTATGGGATATCATGCTGCTGTGAAAAAGCAGATAATCCTCTTTCCAGTTTCCAAACAGAAAGGGCCCGTAATACTCCGGATCCAGACCGTCTCTTTTCATGGTCTGTTCGTAATACTCTTTCTGTATGCCGATCTTGTACTGGCCCTGCTCCATCAGCCTGTCAAGGTAATCGGTCACCAGCCCCATTACGACCCTTTCCGTTTCAACCTGGGAAAACGGAAAGTTGCCGTGGCTGTCCCGCTCCATGAGGAGTCCTTCCTGGAAGAAGGGCGGGATGTCGTTAAAAAGGTCGTCATCTCTCGTGTTCCAGATCGAAAATGAGGCCTCTTCCCTTGACCGCCTTGCCAGGCGCCTGAGATAGTCCAGCTTGTCTTCGAGCAGCGGGAAATCGGTGTGAAAATCTGTGTCATGAGTATGGTTATACTCACCTATAATGGTGTTGAGCTTGATTATGAAAACCTGGATCTCGTTTATAAACTCAAGCAGTCCCTCGGGTATGACTATTACCCCGTAATTCTTTCCGACTGCGGCACGTCTTACTATACCGTCACATATAACCCTTGAAAGATGACGAAGTGTCATACCGTATGCGGTATAGTCAACCGTGCCTTTCTTTTCCGCCTCTTCCAGCCTCTTTTTATCCACATAATCTGCAAGGTCTTCACCTATGAACGTCATGTTCGCATGGGTCTGCAAAGCCACTTCAAGCGCCAGGTGGCTTGCCACCCGCCCCATGACCTTGCACACGTGCCAGTATTTCACATCGGAACTGCAGTCCGTGCACAGATTGCCGATCTGGCTTGCAAAACCCCGCGCTGCGGAGTGAAACCCGAAAGACATGGCGCAAAGCACCCTGCCTTCATCATCCCTCACCTGCAGGTCACCGTCGATCGTCTTTGGAACACCTATAACCTGCACACCGTCTTCAATAAGTGCCTGTGCAAGAAAAGCCGCATTGGTGTTGGAATCGTCACCGCCGACTATGACAAGAGCATCGAGCCCGTACCTGGCGCAGGTTTCCCGGGAAAGTTCCACTTTCTCTTTCGAATCTATCTTGGTCCTGCCGGTCTTTATCATGGAAAACCCGCCGGTGTTCCTGTACCTGTCGACCATTTCCCGGGTTATCTTAACGGCTTCTCCTTCTATGACTCCATCAGGCCCCATGAGGAAACCATATATGGTGGTTTCCGGGTTGGCGCGCATCGCAGCATCAAAAAGCCCTGCAATAACGTTATGTCCGCCCGGTGCAGGTCCGCCGGAAAACACTATTCCTATGGTCCGTTTCTGGCAGTATTTTTGCCTGTAGTCCTCTGCCGGTGAATCTTCCCGGTAAATCTGCTGTACAGGATTATCGATTATGTCGGGAAGCTGCCTTTCAGCCTCTTTGTTTTTATAAAACTTAAAACCTGATACGTTTCTTACCGCAGTGTATTTACCCGTGAAAGCTTCACACACCTCAGGTTTAAAGCTCATGCGTATTCGGGTTTCCTCGCTAATTTTGTCAAGAACCCGTTTCACCTCGTTTTTTTCAAGAAAAGCCGAGATACGTTCATCCTGTGATTCCATCTCCGGGAAACCTCCGTTTGACAAGCAAAGACAGTATTTTCTACGGAAAAGAGCTTACTTACCGCCTGGTCCGCTGGTGATCATTTTGAAGATAATACTTGTGCTCCACTGACTATGTCAAGAAATTTGTCCGCCCCAAAATCCGCGATCGGTTTTTGATAAAGTTATCCTGACGGCCACGGCAGGTGAAAATTTTTCACCCGGTGTTCCCTGGAGGGGGCGCCGCCTTCCGGGAATCCGGCCTCCCCGGGGCTATCACACTAAAAGCCCTTTATTTACAATACATTGAGGCCCCACAGGTGCCGTTCTCCACGCCGGTGTACGGGAACTGTTTTTCTCCACATTTTGTGCCCTGCTGCGCAGTGACATCCCCTCGGTACTCGCCTGCGGCTCGCCCGTGCAGGGCCTTGGCTCAGTAGAGCGGCAGGGCGGTGTGGACCACCAGCCCTTTCTGTCGTCAGAGAAGAGGCATCAAATACTGTTTTATCGGTGTTGCCGTCAATCTCTTGCCCTGTTGACTGTCATAACCGCAAAAACAAAAGCTAAGATCCCTAAACTGACGAGGATGAGGTAATTGCTGAATTGGGGTGCCTCATTAAAAGAGGATGCCCGGATTGCATTTGCGGCATGAGTTAAGGGCAGCCAGCAGAGGATTATCTGGGCCCAGTGCGGCAGATGCTCAATAGGGAAAAAGGTGCCGCCCAGAAAGGCCATTGGGGTGATGACAAAGCTTGTCACCATGGCTTGGTCCGCATGGGATTTGATAAGCATGGCAAGCCCCACTGCAAGGGAAGAAAAGATGAGGCTGTTCAGCAGAAAGGCCAACCAAAAAGATGGGCCATACGACAGAACCACGTCAAAGAGAGCTCCCAACACCAGGATTACACAGCCTGCAAGAAGGGCGCGGGTCATACCTGCCAGCACCTCGCCCAGAACATAGGCCGTGTTACTGATGGGTGCTGCCTGGAACTCCTCGAAGATATGCCAATAAAAGCGCGCGATGTTGATCTCGCTGCCTATGGCAAAAGACTGGGTCATGCTGGACATGGCTGCCAAACCGGGAATCAAAAATTCGATATAGGTATGCCCCTGGATGCTGATCCCTTTTCCCATCGCATAGCCAAAGGCGATAAGATAGAGCAGCGGGGAGACTGACCAGGCGCTGATAAGCCTGAAGAGTCGGCGCCGCAATATCAGCATCTCCCGAAAGTATACTGCCGACCAACCACGTATCATTCGACTTTTTTCCCTGTTTTGGCAAGAAACGCATCTTCCAGGCTGACGCGTCGCAACGTAAACTCGCTCTCTTGCGAAGCGGCCCACTGGTTGGCTTCCTGCCGGGTTCGGAAATAGAAAGATTGAATGCGATTTAATTGAAGAATGTCGATGGCCCAGGTGCCGATTTCGGCCATGAGGTCAGCGGGCCTGGCGTCGGCCACGATCCTGCCTGCATCCAGAAACGCCACCCGATCGGCCAGGAATTCAGCTTCCTCGATGTAATGAGTAGTGAGAAATACCGTGGCCCCGTCCCCTTTAATCTTTTTAATCACTCCCCAAAGACTCCTGCGAATGGCCGGATCAAGCCCAACGCTCGGCTCGTCCAGGAAAAGAATCTTTGGATGGTGCAATAAGGCCCTTGCTATGAGCAGCCGCCGTTTTTGCCCCCCGGAAAGTTTTTTTACCGTAATTTTTCGCTTATTGCCCAGCTCCATCTCCTTGAGCAACTCGTCGATTCGGGCGGAAATCTCTCGCCCTGACATGCCATACAGTCTCCCGTGGATAACAAGGTTTTCTTCCACGGAAAGGTCTACGTCCAGGTTTGTATGCTGCGGTACCAGACCAAAGTTAGTCTTGTATTCCAAAGGGTTGTCATCAATAGAGCATCCATTCAGACGCACCTTTCCGCTGTCGCGTCGAGCCAGACCCGTAAGGATACGGATAGTGGTGGTCTTGCCTGCACCATTGGGACCGAGATAGCTGTAAATCTCGCCGGGTTTGACCTGGAAAGAGACACCATCCAGAGCCGTATAGCTGCCGAAGCGTTTCCGAAGGTTTTGCACCTCGATCATGGAGGATTTGTCGTCGGCTCGGTTCATTCCGTCTTTTGCCTAAATTCCCTGACCTTCTTAACACTTTCGCCCATTTCCATCAAGGGCCTGCGACGTAACCTGTGGGGCAGGGCCAGTTCGGCCGCAGCCTCCACATGGTTTTCCTCGACCTTCTCTTTTCCTTCAAAGGCTGCCAGTGCCTTGGCGGTCTTCATCATGATTATGTCTCCCCTGTGGCCGTCCACCCCGACCTCGAGGCAGAAATCGGCAATGGCAAAAAGCTGGTCCCGTTCTATAACTACCCGGGGATAGAGCCTTCGCGCGGACTCGATCCGATCTGCCAACCTGCGGGATTCTTCGGCCCACCGGGCCATAAAGCCCGTCGGATCCTCGTCAAAGGCCACACGGCGCTCCATGACCTCCACCCGGTCCTTTCGGTCGGCAATACCTTGAACATGCACAGAAAGGCCGAAGCGG
>MZGQ01000070.1 GCA_002085115.1 Desulfococcus sp. 4484_241 | reverse complement strand
AAAGTATGGATAAACTTATTGCAGACGCGCAAAAGGTGTTTGGAAAAGGGTTTGTGGAGAACCTGGCGTCAAAGGAAATGGACTGGATAGAGTCCGGCCGGGAGGGCTCGTTTGTCCATGATTCAAACGGCAATGAATTTATTGACTGTTATTGTTCGGCCGGTACGTATAACCTGGGGCGGAAAAATCCAGCCATCGCCCGTGCACTCAAACAGGCCATCCATGAAACCGACCAGGGCAACTTTGTCATGATTTCAAGGGAAAAGGCGTTGTTATCGGAAAGACTGGCCCGGTTTACCCCCCCCGGGCTGGACTGTTTCCTGTTTACGGTGGTACGCGGGGAAGCAGTGGATGCAGCCTGCAAGCTGGCCCGGGGCTATACCGGAAGATCCGAACTGATCACCGTGGACGGGGGCTGTTACGGCCAGACCGGATTTGCCATGTCCCTGTCCGAGCGGTCAGACAGGAAAGACTTTGGCACTCTGATACCGGATATCCGGACGATCCCCTTTAATGAGATCGATGCTGCCCGCAGGGCAATTACCAAAAAGACGGCGGCTGTCATCCTGGAACCGGTTCAAGCGGAAAACAACTGCCGCACCGCGGACAGGGATTACCTTGCTGCCCTGCGAAACTTTTGTGACAAAACAGGGACGCTTCTGATTTTTGATGAAACCCAGACCGGTTTCGGGAGAACCGGGGAAAAGTTTGCAGCAGATTATTTCGGCGTGCTGCCTGATATCATGCTCCTTGGCGAAGCCCTGGGCGGCGGCATGTTTCCCATCGCAGCCATGGTATTTACCGGTTCCGTGAAGACGTTTTTTGATGCACATCCCCTGATACACCTGCTGACATTCGGCGGCCATGATGTTGGCTGCCGGGTTGCAGCCGAGACCTTAAACGAATATGACCGGATACAACCCTGGCGAAACGCACAAAAACTGGGGAAAGTGCTTAAGGAAAGGCTGAAAAAACTGGCTGCCTCAAATCAGGAACTAAAATCCGTACAGGGTATCGGAATGATGTTGTCACTGGAATTTGAAGGCGCACAGGCGGCTGAAAGATTTTGTAAAAGTGCGATTCGACATGGAGTACTGGTAAAACCCGGACAGGTGGCAAAACACAGCGTCATCATCCGGCCTCCCCTTACCATAAACGAGCAGGCCCTGGAGAAAATCGTAACCGGGATAAAAAGGGCTCTGCAAACCGGGACCGGATTGCCGTAACCCCGTTGCATCGTTTTGTGCCCTGTCGGGTTGAAAAAAAACCGGACAATAATTTTTCGTTTCGCATTTTTTAAAAGGAGAACATGCCATAAAAAAGCCATAAACAGGCGGGTTCTTATGACTTCAGCCGCATTTGAGTGGGCGTTGCCGGTGCGGCCATTCAGAAACGGGGAATCGTTAGTGTTCCCAGAGCAGCGGCTTTACATGGCCACTGTTTTCGGTGGATCATGGCCCAGTGCGGTCTGCCATCTCTTTTTCCCGGGCCGCCAGAAGCAGCAGCTCCATGAGCCGGCAGTTGATTCGCCGGGGAATGTCGGTGCCCGGCAGCGGGGTAAGAGTGAAGCGCGGTTTTTCCCCGATGTTGATCATGGCAATGGCCGCCTCTTTCCCGGTCAGGTCTTCAAACACCGCGTCATACACGTCCCCTTCCTTGAAAAAGAACACGCCCTGTCTGCCGTCCGACAGAGAGATCCTAAGTGCACATGATTTTTGATCCATCTCTATTAACTGAAGAAAGCTGGGGATCGAAATACCTTGCATGGTTCCGCTGGCAGGCTTCGTCTTCAGGCTTTTTCGAATAATGTCGATCAGTTCCTGCACATTAAACGGTTTACGCAAAACGGCCACAAGGTTGTCCGGCAGCATGCGTATCAGGGTGTCGGTGGCATAAGCTGTCATGGCTACACACAGGGTGTAGGGATACTGTTGATTGATATGTGTAAGAAGTGTCAGGCCATCGATCTGTGGCATGATCAGATCGGTGATAACCAAAGAGATGCGGGTTTTCTTCAGAACCTCCATGGCCTTCCGGCCGCTGTTTACCGCAATCAGCTCAAACTCGTCTTTGTATCTGTTGCCGACCTTCTGCATTAAGCTCAGAATTTGCGGGCTGTCATCAACGATAAGAACCTTGTCCATGGTACCAACCTTTTTATTGGCAGCTGCCCAGGCTATGGCACTAAACCAAAGAGGCAATCTGCTGCTTTTCCTGATTTATTATCATGACGACAATTGCACCGAAATTCAAGCTGTTTTAAATACAGAGGGGCGTTGGCCTGGGAACCGATAAAGCAACATTTTTTTGTAAATTTCATTATGGGGTTTAATCAATTCTCCTCCGGTTTCAAACAGACCTTGCCTGCCTTTCCAATCCTCGCCGATCAATATGGGAATCGCAGTGTCCAGGCCTTTCATACCGTTTTCAATTATCGCTTCCATCATATGTTCGATTGCGTTATTCTCTTTGCAGTGGGTCATTTCGGTCCCTCCTTTCTTTGTTTGGATAATAAGTCTTTGGAGTGCTGATTTGACCCACCAATTTCAAGCTCTTTCTCCGATAGCTGAATCGTAGCAGCTCGAAAACAAAATTGCAGGCAAAATGGTACACTAACAGGTTATGCCTGACTGTATCAGGAACTTACAAAGGGGATTTAACTTTGGACCTGGAATATATTACCTGCAACCTATGCGGTGCCGATGATTCAAGAACTTTGTATACCATCCAGGGCATGGAGATTCAAAGATGCAGGTGCTGCGGGCTTGTTTACGTCAACCCCAAACCTTTCAAGGTAAACACCGAAACCATCTATAATACGGAATACTTTAATCACCATGTGCTTAATGCCGCAGTCAATCGTCATACATATGCAAAACGTCTTGGCTTTATAGAAAAATTCCTGCCCGGAAAGGGGCGGTTGCTGGATGTGGGCTGCGGATCAGGAGAGTTTCTTGAAATAGCAAAGTCAAGAGGGTGGGAAACAACCGGCATCGACATCTCTCCAGTACATAGGGACAAGTTCCGGACACATCTGGGAATACCTTTGGTGGTGGGGGATTTCAATGACGTTGATTTCCCTGCTGAAAGTTTTGATGCTGTAACGCTGGGAGATTCCATCGAGCATATGCATAACCCAAGAGATGCGGTCAAAAAAATTTTTTCCATACTCAGGCCGGGCGGTATAGGCTACATACGCACCCCTGATATTTCACACATTATACCGCGACTTGCAGGTAAAAGATGGATTCAATTAAAGCCCCTTGAACATCTTTATTACTTTAGCCGTTCTACCATGCGGCTATTGCTTGAAAATGAAGGTTTTAATGTGATAACGATCAGGAGTTCAGGTATTTACTGTACCCTTGATGTTCTGCACAACCGTCTGCAGTACTACTATAATCCACGGCTTATGCTTAAGTTACTTGGTTTTCTCTCTGACACACTGCGCCTGGGAAGGATACGGTTTTATTTTGATCCGTTGGAAGAGATGCAGGTGGTTTTCAGAAAACCTCTTTGCTGATCATCAGAAAATCCGTTTCTGATTTTATGAAGTTTTATGGCCTGATGCTTTGCCCGGTGTCAGATCATCCCTGACCAGACGCTCAATAAGGGATGTAATGCTGGTTGGGAACTGCTTGGAATAACGGCTCAGGCCGATCCGCAAGAACACAGGGAGCTGTTTTAATGCCTTTGTCACGCTTCCATTCTGGCTCATCAAAAATACCCTGAAATAGGCTATGGGCTCAAAAACCAGGCCGGACAAAAGACTGGCAAGACCGAGCGCCAAACGGAACAATGCGCTTTCCGGCCTTCTTCTGCGATACGCGACAAGCAGCCGCGTAAAAGGAACCGGCAGATAGGCTGAACTCCGTATCAGACGGTTTATATCATTGTGCTGGTAATGGTGATAATTTTTTTTCAAATATGCATCGGTATGTTCTGGAAAATCGGGTATTATTCGTTTGTACAGAAAAGTTCCGGGATAAATGGTTAAACTGAACAGCTGGAGAAAATAGGGCTTTGGAACAGCTGTAAGCACCTCAATGGTCTTGTAGCGATCCTCGTCGTTTTCCAGGGGGTTGTCAACAATCACATCATAATAGGCCGCAACCCTGAACTTGTGAATTAACCTGGCCGCAGACAGAAACTGCTCCGATGTGGAACGCCGGTTGTATATATCGTACAGCACTTCGTCACTGCCGGACTGCAACCCCAAAGAGATCCAGGCAAGGCCGGCATCCTTGAGTTTTCTCAGCCGTTCAGCATCAGTAAAAGAAGGGATACAGCGAACAACAAAAGGAATGCCCACCTCCCGGCGGTAGGCGCGACAAAACTCATCCATATAGGAGTCTGAACAGGCCAGAAAGCAGTCGTCCTGAAAATTGATATATCTGAGTTGCGGATGGTCATTAACGGCCCGTACAAGTTCGGAAATGATGTTTGCCACGCTGCGGCGCCGTATCTTTTTGGCACCATACAGGCGTGAGAAAAAATCGTTGCAACAATAGGCGCAGGCAAACGGACACCCCCGGCTGCCCATAATGCTGTATACCGTACCGCGCCATCTGCCGTAGCGTTTAAGGCAGCTACGATCCAGGGGAACAATTTTTCCCTTGTGCGCAATGTAAGCAGCTTGCGGAAGATGCTCACAAAAAGGCAGCCTGTCCAGGTCATTTATGGCAGGTTCAACTGGATTCCGTACGGTTCGACCGTGACGCCTGTAGCAGAGGTTGGGAATATGTTCAAAGCCTTGCCCATCACGAACAGCACGGGCAATGGCCGTTACAGCGTTCTCCCCCTCCCCCACACAGACATAATCGGCATTATCAAGACACATCTCAGGCTCTATGGTAGGATGGACTCCGCCCCATATTACCGGTATATCGGGAAAGGCCTGCTTAATACGACGCGTCAGGGCCACCGCACCGAAATACTCATGGGACATCAGGCTGATGCCTACAAAACCCGGGTTGTGTCTGGCAATAAAATGGACAATACGTTCCGGCAGGGACTTATCTCCAGGCTTAAAGCATGGAAGGTACATCAGCAGTGACTTGAAACCACGATGCATCAAAACAGCATGAAGCTGCTTTAACCCTATGGTATCAAGATCAACCTGCAGTGAAATCAGCAACGCGTCTGTCCGGGCAATATCCACACAGCCTCCATAAGTACACGGAATAAAACCACATGGGGATTAAGGTCCCCGGCGGGGTATTACCGGGCCAACTCTATTTGAAAACATATGGAAAGTAAAACGCTTTTCGGTGCACATGATTTGAATGAAGTTAAGCTGGAAACAGGCTTAAACTTCTACACGCAGGTTTTCAGCCCACCTTTTCATTGAGAAAATCGAGCAGAGCGCGGTGCCACCTGTCCGGCTGTTTCAGATAACACGGGTGCGGAGCGTTCTCAAGGAACACCAGCCGGGAGTCAGGAATCTCCTTTTCAAGGAGCCGCGCATTATCCGGCGGTGAAACAGTGTCATTTTCTCCCCAGACCAGCAGGCAGGGCACCATAACCTCGCAGAACCTGTCCCGGTATTTCCCTATACCCACCGTTCCCACCAGTACCAGGCCTCCAACGGCTTTTGGATGCGCAAAATAAAAGTCTATGCAGATCCCGCCTCCCATTGACGGACCTACAAGAACCGGTTTTTCAATGTTTTGCTGCCCAAGAAAAGCGGAAAGAAGATTGACCGGCGAAACAGTGCATGAGGGAGACCTGCCGAATCCCGGCATGTCAAGCGCGTGTGTTCTGTATCCTGCCCCGTTCAGAATGTCTAATGTGCCGATCTTCTGCCATGTGGCAGAGCTAAAACTCGCCCCGTGCAGGAGGACTACATCGCCTTTTGCGCCGCTTGTGTCTTCCAGCATATAAAGCGTGCAACCTTTGATCGCGACTTTCCGTTCATTCATGGTGTTTCTCCTTTCACTTTCTTGTCAGTTATATACACGGTTTTCCCTCACCGTAAAGGATGAAGATGGCTGGAGCGGAAATGTTTTTCATCTCCCCATCACTCGTGTCCAAAATAATCTGAAAATACCATTTTTTCGATTTACCACTGAATGATTTCAGTATATTACAGTAGTAAAAATTTCAATCCCCGACTTTTTACAAGACCATCAACAGCGACTGCAAAGCAAGGTTAGCCATATATCCTTTATGTATCCTTCCGGATGATGGCTGTGTGCGTAAAGTTCTGTTGCATCAATGCCCAGGTTATGGGAGTGTGATCAAATCTTTTGTCTTTTCAGGCTTGAATGGAAGGATTGTTTGTTTTATCATTTAGGCAACTTCGTTGGTGATGTTTTTTTGTTGCTTTGCGACCATATCTGCTTTAATCAACGGGGTTTTTTCAATAATTATCCCCTGTAAATTCCCATCGATTGATGAGCTTGGGTGGGCGGTTGTTTAACAGATATTGAGCAAGGATATCTTTTGGCATGGATCAAAAAAGGTTGATGCAGATACTGGAAGATGTCGCAAGCGGCGCACTTGAAGTTAAGATGGCCGCCGAACTTCTTGGGCGCATTTCCTATGAGAATATAGGCTATGCACACGTTGACCACCATCGGAGCATCCGCAAAGGGTTCCCTGAAGTTATTTTCGGCCAGGGAAAGACCCCGGAGCAGGTCTGCGGTATCATGGAAAGAATGTGCAGGCAGGAGAAAACGGTCCTGGTAACCAGGATAGGGCCGGATGCTGCCAGGCTTGTGACAGACAAGCTCCCTGAGGCGGAGTATCACGCTGATGCGCGGATGGTGGTGTGGAAGAAGGCTGAGCCCGGAAACATGGGCAGGGGGACCATACTCGTTGTTTCGGCAGGCACTTCCGACATACCTGTTGCTATGGAGGCTTTTATTACTGCTCAGGCCATGGGCAACACCGTTGAGTCGATATATGACGTGGGTGTTGCAGGGATACACAGGCTTTTCGGATATGCCGACATTATCCGTGATGCAACGGTTATCGTGGTTGTGGCAGGCATGGAGGGGGCGCTTCCGTCTGTCGTGGCCGGCATGACAAGCTGCCCGGTCATTGCCGTGCCCACCAGTATCGGCTACGGGGCCAATCTTGGCGGTTTTACCGCTTTGCTCGGAATGCTCAACAGCTGCAGCTCGAATGTAGCGGTTGTAAACATCGACAACGGGTTTGGCGCAGGCTATATGGCCGCCTGCATAAACCGGAAACAGTAAAACAGCCCGGGGAAGGCCTTGACGCTATTCCACTTTAAAGACACCTATCGACTGCTTTACCCGGTTCGTGTACTCGCATTTGGCCTTCTCGTTTCGCAAACCGTTGCAACAGCTGTCCTCTGGATCTCCAACCATGCGCTTTCCGCCAGGTTGACGGCTGTAGCAGAATCGGGATTCCACGCGTTACCCGGGCTCAATATTGATCCGCCCCTGGCGAGTTTCAGGGCCGCATTTGCAGGCGGAGTGTTTTTTACACTCAGCATTGGAACGGGCATAGTTCTTCTTGCCTTTGGTACGGTTTTGCTGCTTCAGGCAGTAAAGCCAGGGGCCTGTAGGCGTGCGGCCTGGGCAGGAGCGGTTGTCGTGTGGTTGGCAATTATCATGTGGGGCAATGCAAACGGCGTATGTTATCCCCTGACCGCATTTCTTGTTGTTATCCCTCCCGCAGTGGTCTTGGCGGCGTTGCAATGGTCGCCCCTGCGTCATGGTATCCGTGCCTTGCCGTGGAGAAAGAGCATCCATGTTTTTTTCGTGGTCATACTCCTGTGTGTTTGGGCCCCGCAGGTAAACAAAAACCTGTTTTTGGACATAAAGGACAATCTGCTTTTACCAACGCGGCCGGGAACAGGGGTTGTGAATTTTTACTACAGGTATACGCTCTTTCCGGCCGAACTCCTGAAACCTTTTGCGGCAAGGCAGGTCAACACCTTTGCTATTGAAGGTGTGGATGACATCAGGACAGAAAAGGAGTTTGAAAATCTGCTGCTTCACAACAACTGTTTTCCGGTGGCAGATCCTGCGTTGGCAGACCTGGTTGTACGAAAAGACGGTAACCGCATTACTCTTTCCCACGATTTAAAACCCGTGGTGGTTACCGACATGGCCGGATTCAGGCGCTTTACAGCGGCCCAGCTTTTAAAGTTTTCAAAGGCTTCTGACAGCAAATCCAATTTCAGAAAATTTACAAAATTCTGTCTAACATGGCTTGCACCCATGGTGCTCTATTTTGCGGTTTTTGCTTTTTTCTCCATTATGCCGGGGCTGTTTTTACCGCTGCGCGTTTCATCCATCCTTGTGCCATTTTTATGCGGCAGCATGGACATGGCCGTTCTTGACAGGATGCTGATGGATGGAACCCGAAGGGAGAAGATAGCCGCACTTAAATATATGTTTGAAAACAAGGTTGATATAGCCAGGGTACAGGGGCTGCGGAAACTGCTTGACACTCCGGATTATGCCCAGCGGTACTGGGATCAGAACCGGGTTATCTTGCCTGCAAGGCCATTGAGGCGGCCGGAATGGCTATGGGAATCAGGGAACGCGAATTTGTAAAGGATGCGCTTGTAAACAAGCTGCAATCTTCCAGGCACTGGTATGTCCAGTATTATGCATATACGGTTTTGAGGAAAATGGGATGGGTACCGGCAAGGTCAGGCTGACAACTCTTTTGGCATCCATAGCCGCGGTTGTCCTGGTTGACATTACAGTCAGCTCTCTGGGTTTTTACAGCGCGTACTGTTACTGTATACGGCTTGCGTTCGTAAGAGCGATCCAGGCTGCTTCTGTAATGGTTGTTGTCCTCATATTCCAGAAAGGCATGCCGGATATAGGTCTGGCAAGAGCCAACATGGCAGGCGGAATCGCCGCAGGCATAAGGTGGTCTGTTGTTTTCGGAGGCATTGTGTCTTTTGCAGGCGTAGCCGTCACGGCTTTCGGCATCGATATCAGGGACTTTTTTTTTATAAGGTTTCCCGGCACTTTTTACTGCACTGCCATATACATCGCAACCGGTGTTGTTATCGCCCCAGTATGCGAGGAACTGCTGTTTCGCGGGGTGATTTACGGATTTTTCAGGCGGTATGGTGTTAAAACCGGCGTTGTGGTGTCAACCGTTGTTTTTGCGCTGATACACGCCGGAACCGCCGGGGCGCTGCCGGTTGTCCAGACCATCGGAGGAGTCCTGTTTTGTCTTGCCTATGAAAAAGAGAAAAGCCTTTTTACCCCGATTATTATCCACGCACTTGGAAATGCGGCGATATTTGCGCTCGCGCTGTTAAGGTAGCGTATCAACTGTTGTCGCCGTTCAAAAGCCTGCCCAGCCCTCCAAGAACCGAGCCTTCTCCTTTCTGTTTTCCCATGGCAGACGGTGCGCATTGCAGGATTCTGTCGGCCATCCTGGAAAACGGCAGGGTTTGCAGGTAGACCTTGCCGGTGCCGCTGAGGGTAGCGAGAAACAGCCCCTCCCCTCCAAAGAACATCGACTTGAGGTTTCCCGCCATCTTGATGCTGTAGTTTATACCCCGGGTGAAAGCGGCTATGCATCCTGTGTCCACCTTGATCGTTTCGTTGTTCAGCTGTTTTTCCACAACCGTGCCCCCGGCATGGATAAAGGCCAGACCGTCACCTGACAGGCGCTGCAGTATGAACCCCTCCCCGCCGAAAAAGCCTGTGCCAAGCCGCCTTGTAAAGGCGATCCCGATGTTGGTGCCATAGGCTGCGCATAGAAAGGCGTCTTTTTGGCAAAACACCTCGTTGCCAAGTTCTGCAAGATCCAGGGCGACAATCTTTCCCGGGTAGGGGGCGGAAAACGCCACGTGCCGTTTACCTTCAGATGTGTTTGTGAAGTGGGTCATAAACAGGGACTCGCCGGTTATAAGCCTTTTCCCTGCGCCTATGAGTTTGCCGAGTATCCCGTCATCCGCGTCAGAGCCGTCTCCCATCTTTGCCTCGAACCTTATTGCGTCGTCCATGTAGTTCATCGCGCCTGCCTCTGCGATGACCGTTTCTCCCGGGTCAAGCTCTATTTCGACGGTCTGCATGTCATCGCCGATTATTCTGTAATCGATCTCGTGACTCTTCATGGCTCCTCCCTTTGTGTTGCCGAAACTTTGGCATGTTCCGTGTCATACCCCGTACACCAGGATCCGGCGTGATTACCCCGTTTTTTTCGACTATGGCTTGCAGGCGCCGCTTCACGGCCTACAGTCCTGCAAGTTTTTTCGCAAGATTCAAACCCTCTTCCCTGCTTGTTACAAGACCGTTGTACTGCTCTTGTCTTACTGCGTCAAGTATCCTTCCCATATCCGGGCCCGGTTTTATGCCGATTGCCATAAGATCATGGCCGGAGACAAGGGGTTTTTGGCTTATGGCGGTCCTGATTCTGTCCTGGTAGGCCTGGGCTGCTTGCCGTGCCCATGTAAAAAACCGCTCTTTTTGAGCCTGTTGCATCTGTTTACCCGATTTTGCGCTCATGTCTGCACATGCAAGAAGGATTATTGCAAGGCCGTCATCTGAAACCGATCCGAACCAGCGTATCAATGTTTTCCCCCTTACCCCCGGTCTTGAAAGTTCCCATGGCCGCATGTGCTGCTCCACAAGAAGGCAGAAAAATTTCCTGTCGGTGTTTGAAAGTTTCATCCGTTTTGCAATTTCCTGTGCGATTGTGTGGCCGCGTTTCGGGTGATTGTAAAACACGTGTCTTTTTTTGCCGGGATCAAAGGCGGCGCATGAGGGTTTGCCGGAATCGTGAAAAAGCGCGGCCAGCTTCAACATCGGTATGTGGTTGCCTGACCGCAGGATTTTGTCGGCTGTTTCGCAGGCATTCCCGAAGATGGCTTCCGGCCCTGCGATAAACAGTTCACACCACCTGAAAGTTTCCAGGCAATGGTTCCAGACATCAAGGTGGTGGCAGCCGTCCTGTCGGCAGTTTTTCATCGCAGTAATTTCCGGGAAAATCGTTTCAAGTGCGCCGACGCTGTCCAGCAGCAGAATGTAAGGAAAGGAGTCGTTATGTTTTAAAAGTTCGAAAAGTTCCGTTGTTATCCTTTCAGACGCCGTTTGGACAAGAAGCGGCGAGGCTTCTGCCATCCGGTCAATGGTTTCATCGGTTATCGTAAAACCAAGGGTTGCGGCAAACCTCGCAGCCCTGAGGATTCGCAAGGGGTCGGATGACATGGCTCCCTTTGAACATGTTTTCAAAAGACGGTTTTTCAGATCCTTTTGCCCGTCAAAAGGATCCACCATATCGCCGATCTTTCCTCCGGCTGTAATCGTGGCTCCAATAGCGTTTATGGTAAAATCTCTTGCGGCCAGGTCTTCGTCTATACTGCCCGATCGCATCTGCACAACATCTATAAAATCGGAAGGATCGTTTGAATTTATAAGCCTGAAACATGGCGGATGTGGCTTTTTTTCAAGCCTGACTACTGTGGCCCGGAAGCGGCAGCTGTTTGCAATCTCCCTTGCCGCTCTTTGCGCATCCACACAAACTATATCCACGTCCTTTGGAATACGGCCGAGCAGGGTGTCTCTCACTGCTCCGCCGACCACGAACATTCCGGGCCGCATCGCAGCAGGGCCTGCAAGCCATCTGCCAAGCAGGTTCTCAAGCTGTTTTATTCCCATGGCTACAACAATCCATGCCCTTAACCTGGACAAGCGGGGTTTAAGACCGTAACTGCGTCATTCCCCCGGCTCGATATGAACCAGTGCGTCAATTACTCCCCGGCACTTCTCTGTAAGCGCTGTTTTGACAGCCTCTGATATATCATGCCCTGCGCAAACCGAGATGTCGGGGGCCACTATAATATGGAGGTCAACAAGGCAGCCCGGCCCAGGTTATGCGCCTGATACGGGCTGCGTCCTCCAGCCGTTTTCCCTGCCGGGTTGCAGTTCCTGATTTCATTTAAGCTCCATATATATGCAGAGAGTTGTTTGCCTGTCAAAACGCCGGATAACAGTAAATGGGCCGGTTTTCAGCGCCACGGGTTGTCTGCAATGTTGCAAAACGGCCTTGTCTTCCACCGCTGGTGCAGCCAGAACCACTGGTCGGGATAGCGAAGGATGATACTCTCTATAGCCTTGTTGTATCTGCGGGTGTTTTCCTCTATATCCTTTGTCCGGTCCCCTGTTTCTGCCAGTGGAATCTCATCTTCAAATATTATGTTGTAGCCCTTGCCGTCACGAACGAGAAACATGGGTACGACCGGTGTTTTCGTTTTCATGGCCATAAGGGCAAGTCCCTTGTTGGTGCATGCATAATGCCCGAAAAATTCCACGAACACGCCTTCGTACCAGTCCACGTTCTGGTCCATCAGCAGTAACACGCATCCCCCCCTGGTCACGTTGCGTATTATTTTAAACATTGCTTTTTTTGATGGTATCATTTTTGCGCCGAACTTTGTACGCTGCCTGCCGAAAAACAGGTCAAGGACTTTTTTGTCAAGCGGACGGTAAACAAATGCGGCGTTTTCTATTCCCATGGCCGGCGCAACCGGAAGCAGCTCCCAGTTCCCTATGTGCGCGGTAAGGGCAAAAACCCCCCTGCCTTTTGAAAGGGCCTTTTTAAAATGTTCAAATCCCGTTATCCTGAAATGCTTGGGGATGTCTGATGGTCCAAGCCTTGTAAACCAGCCTATTTCAAACAGCATCAGGGCCGTGTTACAAAAGACGCGCCTTGCAAGTGCCCTTATCTCCTTTCCGGTTTTTATGTCACCAAACACGCGTGTCAGGTTGTCTATGACAATGGTGCGGTGTTCCCGGTCCACGATATAGGCGGTTCTTCCCAACAGCCAGGACAGCCACTTTCTTGCCCAGGGAGGCACCATGCCCATGACAAGGAAAAAAAGGCGTAAAAGGGTGTACTTAACTTCAAGGAACCCGTCACCATTTTCTGTCTCTTTTTTGTGTTGCCTGTTACTGCTCAAGATTGCCGTGCCTTTTCTTTGAGTGTCAGCATCATTATGCCGGATACCAAAACCATTGCCGATATTATAATCCATGAAAGTTCGAAAGATCCGGTCGTCTCTTTTAAAAATCCTATCAGGTATGGCCCGGTATAGCCGCCAAGGTTGCCGACCGAGTTTATCAGGCCAACCGCTCCTGCGGCAGCTACCCCGGAAAGAAAGGTCGTTGGATATGACCACCATACGCCGAACGGCCCGTACAGTCCGATAGCGGCAAGAGTCACGAAAGCAAAATTTATAACCGGGTTTTCGATAAATGCGCATGCGCCAAGACCTATGGCTGCAATTGCAAGCGGAATGGCTCCATGCAGACGTTTTTCCCCGCTTTTTGAGGAGGAGTGGCCGATATATACCATGAAGATAAGGGCCAGGATCATCGGCAGCGGAAAAATAAACCCTATGTATGCGTTGGACCACCCCGAAAGTTCTTTCACAACGGTTGGCATCCAGTAGTTGAATGCCCAGAAACCGGTTATCCACATGAAGTATATGAGCGCCAGTTTAAGGACATCGCGGTTCCCGAGCGCTTGCCACACCGTGTAGCGGGCCATGTCGTTTTTTTTCTGCTTTTCCCTGGCAAGCTCATCCTCAAGGTATCGTTTCTCCTCTTCTGTCATCCAGGATACTTTTTGTGGTGCATCAGGAAGAATAAAGTAGAGCAATATTCCAAACAACAGCGCAGGGATCGCTTCAATGATAAATAAAAGCTGCCATCCCTTAAACCCCAACACTGTGATCCCCAGGAGGGCACCGGCAAGGGGCGAGCCGACTATGGACGAGATCTGCAACGACGTCAGCATCATGGCTATGGCCCTGGGCCGTTCCTCCGGCGTGAACCACCGGGGAATGATGCTGGCATAGAGAACAGGGTAAAAGCTCGCCTCCGCGCTTCCAAGCAGAAAGCGAACCGTGTAGAAATGCCACGGCTTTGTGATGAAAGCCATGAAAAAGGCGATTATTCCCCATGTCAGCATTATGCGCATGAGCCATCCCTTTGGGCTCCATTTTTCAGCGACAATTGCGCCCGGCACTTCAAAAAGGATGTATCCGAGGAAGAACACTCCGGTGCCCG
>MZGQ01000012.1 GCA_002085115.1 Desulfococcus sp. 4484_241 | reverse complement strand
ATCTTGCCCTCGAAGGCGGCCTTGCGCATTGGTCGGCTTATGAAAAAGAGTTTTAACGAAAAGCGGTTTAAAAAAGACTCGTCGTTTACGAAATCCGCAAAGGTTGAAGACAACATCTGGTAGACGAGGATGTCCTGCAGACTCTGCTCCTGAACCATTGCCCGTATCAGGTGCTGGGGTTCACCGCACCCTGTTCCGATAAAGACACGGTCACCGCTTTTTATGTGTGATATTGCTTCTTCGGCGCTTACGATCTTCCCTTCACAGTTCTTTTTCAGCCATTCCATGTAATCCATATCCTGGTCCCCGGTTTTTCTTTAGGTCCGATTTGAAAATACGATGGACAATACTACAGTAGATCACCGTTAAATCAAGAAAAAAACGGTCTGTTTCAGGCAGTGTGAGGCAAAGAGCGAAAGATTCTAAAATCCGTAATTGGTTTTTGGTAAAGTTGTCTTGGATGCCACACCCTCATAGCGTTCGTGCACTATTTTGTCTGTAATTTCGTTTCGGGCTATTGCGATATTAGACGAAGAATAAACTTGAAACTGTGGGGCAACCTTGTTCCCCAACGAAAAATCGATTCTGACACGGTCAGGGCGATCCTCATGGAAGATCAGTGATGATCGGGGAAAGCAGGCAAGGTCTGTTTGTAACCGGGGGAGGGTTGATTAAACCCCATAATGAAATTTGCAGAAAAAATGTTGCTTTATCTGCTTTGGACAGTAAACTCGATTAACTGCACAAGAAAAGATAAAGGCTGGTATTCATGATAGCTTGGCTTTCGGGATTGTGTTTAGCTTTATACAGTTATCCGGAGAATTTAAAAGGGGGCCGGTATGACAGAAAAAGAGCTTGCCATAGAGGTGAGAGGGAACACGGCCTGGCTTACCATAAACAGGCCTGACAAGAGAAACTCCATAAGCCCGGAGGTAGTGGAGCTTTTTGGGGAAGCGCTTGATTCTGTTGCTAAGGACGATACGGTCCGTGTGGCCGTCATAACCGGCGCAGGTGACAGGGCTTTTTGCTCCGGGGCTGATCTGTCAGGCGGAGATATGGCCGGCCGTAAGGCAACGGTTTTGCGCTATGCTCAGCTTTTGAAAAGGATATACACATTTCCAAAACCTACCGTAGCACGGGTAAACGGCCACTGTCTTGCAGGCGGCACCGGTTTCATGCTCGCCTGTGACATCGTTGTAGCAAAAAAAAGCGCCATGTTTGGCACACCAGAAGTCAATGTCGGCCTTTTCCCCATGATGATAGGAGCCCTTATTTTCCGCAATGTACCGCGAAAGAAAGCCATGGAGATGGTCCTCCTTGGTGAACGGCTGACAGCGGAGCAGGCGCTCGATATGGGGCTTGTCACAAGAGTAGTGGATGATGAGCAACTGGACAGAGAGGTTGATGACCTGCTAAACAAGCTGGCTGAAAAGAGTCCCGCGGCAATGAGAATCGGCAAGGAGGCTTTTTGCGCAGCAGAGGAGATGAGGTTTGGGGATGCCGTCGATTTTTTGGCGCTTAAACTGTTGGATGTTGCCGATACGGAGGATGCCAGGGAAGGGATAACCGCTTTTCTGGAAAAGCGCAGGCCCCTGTTTACCGGAAAGTGAGATGGCTTTTGCGCTGCTTATGTTTTTGTCTCAGACAGGTGCAAAAACCTTTCAAATAAAACAGTTCAGGTCATATAAGCCGTATCCCTTCTCCCAGATCGGGCGAAGGCTTGGCCGGAGTGACGATGAGTGGATCGTCCGGATTATTTTCGCACCATTTTACAAAAAGGTCGACGCAGTCAGGGCAGAGTTGAGTCCCGCGCACATCATATATAATCTGGAGCGCTCTGTCATAATTGGTCGCTACTCGGTACGGCCTGTCGCTGATCAGTGCATGGTATGTATCGGCCACGGCCGTCATCCTGGCCAGAAGCGGTATCTGGTCGCCCTTGAGTCCTTCGGGATAGCCGTTCCCGTCGATCCGTTCGTGGTGATAAAGAACCATTGGTATTATATCCTGGAGACTTGTTATGTTTTTTATGATTTCCGTGCCCTTTCTGGGGTGTTCCATTATATGGGTCAGCTCTATGTCGGTAAGCGGTCCGGTTTTAAGCAAAACACTGTCGCGTACGCCTATTTTGCCTATGTCATGGAGCCTGCCCCCGATTCGAGCCTTCTGTATCTCCTGCTTGCTTGCCCCGGTAAGGGCGACCATTCCCGATACGATTTTGCCCACAGCTTCTGAATGGCCTTTTGTGTAAGGATCTCTTGCCTCAAGAGCGGATATGAGGCTTGATATGCTTGCTATTACGAGGTTTCTCTCAGTTTCAAGCCGTTCTTTTTCCTTTAGCAACAGGAGAAAATGGTTGGAAAGTGTCTCTTCAATCTGTATGACAAGGGCGTCGATGTTGAACGGTTTGCATATGTAGGATGCTGCACCGCGCTGCAGCATCAGGTTCATGTGGCCACGGTCGCTCTTGGCACTCATAATGATCAGCGGAATTCCCGAAAGGTTGGGGTCCAAATGGATCGTTTCGCAGAATTCCAGGCCGTTCATCATCGGCATATCAATGTCGCTCAGGATAAGGTCAGGCGTATATTCTTTCAGAAGTTCAAGAGCCATCAGGCCGTTTTCAGCTGTCACAACCTGGAACCCGGCGGCTCTTAAACCTTTTTCAACGATGTTTCGTATGGTTTTTGAATCATCTACAACCATTATAAGTTGAGTGCTGTTCCGCCTGGTCCTGGAAAGGAGCTCTTCAACGACATTGAAAAGGTCGGTGTATACGTCGTTTTTGGCTATGTAGTAGTTGGCCCCTGCTTCGAATCCCCTTTCTATATCATCTTCCGAATCAAGAGAACTTACAACCACGATAGGGATCGATTGCGTATGCTCGTTGTTTTTCATGCACCTGCACAGGTCTATCCCGTTCATTACAGGCATATCTATGTCTGTAAGGACAACGTCGAAACGCCTGGAGCAGAGAATATCCCAGGCCTGCCGACCGTTTTCCGCCTCTTCGAACGATGCGCTCAGTGGTTCCAGCAGCTTGATGAGACGCCGGCGGGTTGCCGCGCTGTCATCAACAATCAGGATCGATGTCGCAGGTTTTGCCAATAATGTACCTCTTGTTTGGCTAAGGAATAATAAATCTTCGTTTTTATATAGCGTATAACGCGCAACTTGTCAAAGGATGTACTGCGAAAATTTATATATTATTTTAAATGGGTTATGTTTATAAATTGTATGGCCGTACAAAAAAAGGTGCGTATGAGCCGGTTTTCTCTTCTGTAGCACAGGCAAATTGAAAAGGGATGGCATGTCGTATCCCGCCTTTTCAACCCGGATAGTTGACCAGTTGATTTGCCACAGGAGCCAACGTTTTCGATATGATGCCCTGATCACCCACTTCGAATGATGGGCAGGTGCAGACACGGCCACTGGGGCTTTAGTGCCGGGGATGAAAATTTTAGGGATAGCCTTTAGCTATTCGATTAGGTGTTTTGCCTTATTCCCATTATGCGCCGCGCCTCGTCAGGGGACGCCGGCTCTTTGCCCAGTATTCCGGCAATTTTAACGGCCTGCTCTACGAGCTCGTAGTTTCCTTTAGCAAGCTCGCCGTTGCCCAGCCTGGTGTTATCCTCCAGCCCTACGCGCATGTGTCCACCCATGATCGCAGATTGCATGATAGCAGGGAACTCGTCCCTGGCCACCCCGCAGGTGGTGAAATTGGCTTTCCAGCCAGTGGAACGCACCGCATTTACGAGTACAACAAAGGCATCCGGCCTGAACATCTGGCCGCCTGTGACACCCCACACGAAATTAAAGTTAAGCGGCTCTGTAAAAAAGCCCTGTTTTGAAATTGCAATGAAGTTGTCAAGCCCGCCAATATCGTATATCTCTATTTCCGGTTTTACCTTGTTCTCCTCCATTGCCCTGCCAAAATCCTGAAGCATTGTAAAAGTGTTTTCAAACACGTAATCAATAACAATCTTGCCGGTTTTCCTGTCGAGAACGCTGAAGTTCATGGTATTGGTGTTAAGCGATGCCATTTCAGGTTTTATGGCGATTATCTGGGCGATTCTCTGCTCGGCTGTTGCGCCTGCGCCAACGGCTGAACTCAAGTTTACTATGATTTCCGGGACCCTCTCCTTTATGGCGTCGTGTGTCTGCCTGATCCTGTCTATATCCCATGTAGGCCATCCATCGTCGGTTTTAGCATGAACATGAACCATTGACGCCCCTGCGTTGTAGGCCTTGTACGCTTCCTCTGCGAACTCTTCCGGGGTGTAGGGAACGGCAGGGTTGTTGTTTTTAAAGGTGGCTGCCCCGGAAAGAGCAGCTGTTATTATGACTTTGTTCTCCATTCCGGTTTTTCTCCCGATTGGTTGATTAAAAAGGTTTACTCTTATGTTGCCATTCCGATGGCTGTGACAAATCGTCCTGTTATCCCTTCTTTCCTGTATGAAAAGAAAAAATCCGTGTTACAGGATGTGCAAATTCCGGCAGTCTCGATGTTTGCTTCGGGCACTCCTGCGTCTGTAAGCTGTTTTTTGCTTATTTGCCAGAAATCGAACCTGTTTTTACCATCTTTATATTTCCAGAAAGCTTCCGGCAGCTCCTTTTCGTAATTTTTAAATTCAGCGCAACACGGCCCAAGCGAGGGTGAGATCGCCGCAAGCATGTTGGATGGGAGACAGCCGAATTTATCGGTCATGGTTCGGACAGTAGTCCCGATTATGTTTGCGACACTGCCGCGCCATCCTGAATGGATGTTTGCCGCAACCCTTTTTATATGGTCATACAGCATTACAGACTGGCAGTCGGCGAGTTTTATACAGAGCATCGGGCCTGGAACCGCACTTATCATTGCGTCGGCTTCTTTTATTTCACCTGAAGCAGCTGTATCTGTACCGTCCATGACAAGCAGATTTTTCCCATGGACCTGTTTAACAAACACAAGTGGCCTGCCTTCGAAATACCCTGCAACCATCTGCCGGTTTTTTCGGATCGCCTCCGGTCTGTCCCCCGTGTTTTCACCAACGTTAAGGGAAGCAAAGGGAGGCAAACTAAAGCCGCCATTGCGCGTGAATACCGCATGGTCAAGGCCTGGCTGCCGAGACAGGTTCGCAAACCGGAAAATTGCAAGTCCGTTGTGGATCGTTTTTAACATACTATCGTCTTGCTAATACTAAAAACCGACCCATGTCGTTACCGTATCAACCGGTTCACGGCTGCTTTTTACCTTGTTGGCCGGAAAATCGGGATCGGGGTAGCCTATCGCTATGGCTATTACCATCTTCTTGGACTCTGGAATGTTGGCAAACTTCCTCAGGACCGAGGGATATTGTACACCCTGGCTTTCAATACAGGTTCCAAGACCGTGCTCCACAGCTGCCAGGCAAATCATCTGCATAACCGCTCCAAGGTCAAGCAGGGGGCCGGGTTCGGACAGCATCTTGTCATAGGTGATCACGATGGCGGCCGGCGCGTCAAAGAAGCGGAATCCCCGTTCCATCCATTCAACCCTTTTGGCCATGTCGTCCCTTGGTATATTCATCAGTGTGAAGAGCTGTTTCCCAAGTTCAACCTGGCGTTTACGGTATGGGCTGTCAGGCGGCCAGCCGGATATGATCTGCTCAGGTGCTGGAGGTATGCCATTGCGAAGATTTTCTATATTCTGTTTTTTCACCGATTCAAGCACGTCGCCGGCTATGACGAAAAATTCCCATGGCTGGGTGTTCATGGCCGATGGCGCCCTGTTTGCAACAGCTATGATTTCGGTGAGGGTTTCCCTTGACACAGGGTCAGGCTTGAATTTTCTTATACTTCTTCTGGCTATGGCTGCTTCCTTGAGTTCCATCGTTGTGCTCCTTTTATTTTGCAGATATACCTTCCCATGCTAAGCGGGCACTATTTTGCCGTGCCCGCTTTTTATATCGGCTGTAGCGTTGCGGGTATCTATAACCAGTTTGGCGTGTTTGACTATAAATTCAAAGTCATAGTCGCTGTGTGCTGTCAGTATAAGCACTGCATCCGCATTTTCTATGGTTTGTTGCTCAAGCGGGACCGATACCATTTTAAAATCATACTTCCTTGTAGGCCGCAGCTTTGGAATCCAGGGGTCATTGTACATGATATTTGCTCCGTGGCCGGCAAGGCTTTTCATTATGGGATAGGCCGGAGATTCCCTGTCATCGTCAACATCTTTCTTGTAGGCGACACCCAGCACCAGGATTGTACTCCCGTTTAAGCACTTGCCGTGCCGATTCAAAGCATCCATGATCCTTGCGACCACGTAGTCAGGCATCATGGTGTTGATTTCACCGGCAAGTTCTATGAATTTCGTTATCACGCCATACTCCCTGGCCTTCCAGGTCAGGTAGAAAGGGTCTATGGGTATGCAGTGCCCGCCCAGACCGGGACCGGGATAGAACGGGATGAATCCGAACGGTTTGGTGGCTGCGGCTTCTATGACCTCGAATATGTCTATTCCCATTCTGTGGGCCAGCATCTTGAGCTCGTTTACAAGGGCTATATTTACAGACCTGAAGGTGTTTTCAAGGATCTTTGCAAATTCGGCAACACGGGTGGATTTGACAGGCACCGTTTTTGTTATGGAACTGTACAGCGCGTTTGCAGCCTTGAGACAGGCAAAAGTGGTGCCGCCAACTATCTTTGGAATGTTTGTTACTGAAAACCGCTTGTTGCCGGGATCTTCACGTTCCGGTGAAAACGCCAGGAAAAAATCCACGCCCGGTTCCATCCCCGTTGCCTTGAAACGTTCCATAAGCAACTCTTCGGTAGTCCCCGGATAACTGGTGCTTTCCAGGACTACCATATGGCCCCTGCGCAGGAAACGTGCTATGGTTTCGGCCGTGTTTGAAAGGGCCGAGAGATCAGGCACGCGTTTTTCTGTAAGTGGGGTCGGCACACAGATTATTATGCAGTCCATATCGCTGAGCCGTTCAAATTTCGTTGTTGCATTGAACATTTCGGATTCTATGAGATGTTTTACCGGGTCCAGCGGTATGTGACGTATGTATGTTCTCCCTGACTTTATGTGGTCGCATTTTTTTTGGTCGATGTCAAAACCTGTCACCTGGAATCCTTTTTCGGCAAAGGTTATGGCAAGGGGAAGACCGACGTATCCCATGCCTATAATTCCAAGGCGCGCAGTACGGTTTTCTATTTTTTCAATAAGGAGTTCAAAAGGCTCAGGGTTTTGCATGGCTTGTTACCTTGGTTTATCTGGAGCGGATAACCCCGTTCTTTGGACATTCCGCTTCGACCGGACACCGGCTGCAGAATGGAGAAAGTGGGGTGCAAACCGTTTGCCCGAATGATACCAGCAGTTCATTATACTGTTTCCAGTGGCTCTTTGGAAGTTTTTTCCGCAGAGCGAATTCGGTCTGTTCAGGGGTTTTGGTGTCAACTATGCCTGTCCTGTTGCTGATTCTGTGTACATGCGTGTCCACGCACACTGCGTCTTTCCCAAAGCCTTCGATAAGCACGAGGTTGGCGGTTTTTCTCCCCACCCCTGGAAGCTCGAGCAGGGCTTCCAGGTCGTCAGGCACCTGGCCGCCATACTGCTCTGTGAGGATGCGGCAGATCTGCCTGAGGCGTTTTGCCTTGGTGTGATAGAACCCGACGGGATATATAAGTTTTTCAATCTGTTTTTCCGTAAGCTCCATTATCTGTTCCGGCGTGTTTGCCCTGGCAAGGAGTTTTTGTGCTGCCCTGCCCGTCACCTCGTCTTTTGTGCGAAGGGAGAGAATGGTCGATACAAGGATCTCGAACGGAGTGGCCCCACGGTTGGCTATGAGAGTAACAACCGGCGCCTGGCTTTTTTTTCTGGCAGATTTCATGGCGGCTATAAACCGCTCTATGTCAACCGTTTTTCTTTTCATTACCATTTAACTTTTAGTTTATGACTGCGGCTGATTGCCTGGCGCTATGACGATTCCGGAGCCGCTTTTGTTTTTGTTTCTTTTGGCTTCATACAATGCAGTGTCAGCCTTTTTAAGAGAACCCTCCAGGTCTATGCTGCTTTCCGGAATGGCTGTTATTCCGAAGCTTGCACCGACCGCGATGCCACGCCCGGCAGCCCATTTTGCAAACCCGTCTTCCAGGCGGGCGGCGACTTGTCGTGCTTCCTGCACCGTCGTGTTCGCCAGGATAAACACGAATTCGTCCCCTCCGTAACGTGCGACAATATCAGAGCTTCTGAGCAGTTTACAGGCAATGGAAGCAAAGCTTTTCAGCACCTCGTCTCCCACGGCATGTCCCATGGTGTCGTTGACCGTTTTGAAATTGTCAAGATCGGCGAACATCACGACAAGCGGGATCCGTTCCCTTTTGTGGAGCAAAAGCAGGTAGCCGGCAGCCTCCATGAAAGCGTTGCGGTTATAGAGTTTTGTCAGCGGGTCCTGTCTTGCAAGTTTTTCCGATTTTTTCTTTAACAGCTCGATTTCATTCAAGAGCAGGTAGGTGTAGCATAATAATACGGTTGCAAATATAAGTATGAAAGTAAGCTGATAGGGTAAGGCTTCCGGGATGAAAACCTGCCGGACTGCAAAAGCGGGAATCGTAAACAGCAGGATCGCAACTATATTTTCGAAAAATACGCGAAGACCGTGTTGAATGCCGTTACCCATGGCTGCTATAATTATCAGCATACCTGTGGGCGGCACATCAAAGGGATCCATTGTTGCCGCTGTAAATGCCGCGAGCAGATCCACAAGTGCTCCCATTCTTATCCCCAGGGTGCCCATGCCATGACGCCGGTAATGCATCCACCAGCCGATATGGAAAGCAACATAACAGCCGATAATTGCAAATATCTGGGGCCTGCTTAAAAAAAACAAAGGGACCGGGACGGCAAAGAAATATATTGCCGCAAGCATGCCCAGTCCTATTCGCACCCCGAACTGCACAACTGGCATGTAGATGGTAGGTTCCAGTTCTGCGGACACTTGTATGTATGTCCCTGACTTTTCTTTTTGGTTGGGTTTTGTAGGCAATGGTTCTTCTCTTTTTCGTTTTTGCTGCATGATAATAGCACAGGAGTTTGATTTAGGCCAGGCATGTGCAGGTTGAAACCTGGAATGTCCTGTCATATGGCATGATGATTGATTTGGCTGGGAGGTAAAAGGGTAAAATCTTTCTGAAAAATGCAGACCCGAATAAAAAAAGCTCTTCGGGTTGACAATCATGGGCAAGGCTGTTAATGAATGAAGCTTCATTCAGTTGGCAAATAATTTAATTGTTATAAATAAAATTTTAAGGAGAATCGTTATGGGACAGGGAACACTTGCAAACCGAAGGGATGCCGATTTTGTTCTGCACGAGATGCTTAACGTGGAGGAGCTTTCAAAGTATGAAAAGTATGCGGATTACAACCGTAAAACAATCGACATGGTTGTTTCCGAGGCAAGGAACCTTGCGTTAAAAGAGCTTCTTCCGGCAAACGAGGAGGGGGATAAACAGGGATGTGTGTTTGAAAACGGGCAGGTAAAGACTCCCGAGTCGTTTAAGAGAATTTTTGACCTTTATCGTGAAGGCGAGTGGATCGGGGCGGCAGAAGATCCCGAGTTCGGCGGCCAGGGTATGCCGGCTGTCGTTAATCTGGCTGCTGCAGAGTTTTTCTCCGGTGCCAACATGGCCTTCATGATGTACCCGGGGCTGACACACGGTGCGGCAAAGATGATAGAGACCGTGGGAACAGAGGAGCAGAAAAAGCTTTACGTCAAGAGGATGTATTCCGGGCAGTGGACAGGTACCATGCTGCTTACCGAGCCTGAAGCCGGAACTGATGTCGGTGCCCTTCAGACGACAGCCAAGAGAAATCCTGACGGGACTTTTTCTATAACCGGCAACAAGATATTCATATCCAGCGGAGAACACGACCTTGCTGAGAATATTATACATCCGGTTCTTGCGCGCATAGAAGGGGCGCCGGCAGGTACGAAGGGGATATCGCTGTTTATAGTGCCGAAGTACAGGGTTAACCCGGACGGCAGCCTTGGCGAATTCAACGATGTCGTGTGTACCGGTATCGAAGAGAAAATGGGTATTCACGGCAATGCCACCTGCTCCCTGACCCTGGGCGGCAAGGGCAACTGCATCGGCACCCTCCTGGGAGAGGAGAACAAGGGAATGAGGACAATGTTCCTCATGATGAATGAAGCGCGGTTCGCGGTTGGTGTGCAGGGGTTTTCTCTCGCTGCAACTTCTTATGCGAATGCCGCAAATTACGCAAAGGAGCGCATACAGGGCAGGGAACTGCTCAAGTTTATGGATGCTGAAGCTCCCAGTGTAAACATCATCAAGCATCCCGACGTGCGTCGACAGCTTCTGGTTATGAAATCCTATGTGGAGGGTATGCGCGCGTTCATTTACTATGTAGCCAGATGTTTTGACAGGGTGTCTGTTTTGGAGGATGGAACAGAAAAGGAAAAGCAGCAGGGCCTTATCGAGTTTTTTATTCCTGTTGTTAAGGCGTACTGCACGGACAAGGGGTTTGAAGTGTGTGTTATGGGAATGCAGGTGTATGGCGGGTATGGCTATATTTCGGAATATCCCCAGGAACAGCTTGTCCGTGACTGCAAGATCACCAGCATATACGAAGGCACCAATGGAGTGCAGGCGATGGATCTTCTTGCCCGTAAGCTGGGCATGAAAGGCGGCCAGCCTTTCATGGATTTTGTAGGAGAGGTCAAGAAATCGGTGCAGGAGGCCAGCCAGATAGAGGGCCTCAAAGATATGGCTACGGCTGTTGACAAGGCTATAGACAGGCTGGGAGAACTGGCCATGGCAATCGGGAATACAGCGATGTCTGAAAAGGTCCTGGATGCGTTTGGTTCGGCGACCCCATTCCTCGAGGTGACAGGGGATGTTATCATGGGTTGGATGCACCTGTGGAGGGCTACGGTTGCCTCAAAGGCGCTTCAGGGCGGTAAGGTTAAGAAAAAGGATGAAGCCTTCTACCAGGGCCAGATAAAAACAGCCCAGTTTTTCATGGATGCGCTGCTTCCCACCGCAATGGGGAAGATGAACAGCGTGCAGTCATTTACTACAGCCGTAATGGAGATGCCGGAAGAGGCTTTTATGTAAAATTTTTGGCCTAAGCCGGCCATTTGATTCTGTTTATCAGCGCCAGCTGTTCATATAGTGGTTGTGTACCCCCTACACAACCACACCTCCCCCTTGGAGAGGGGCACGCCATGGGCGCGCCCCTCTTTTTTTCGGAGGAGTGCAAGCCGGTACGCCTTATTTTTCAAGTTCTGCCGTGGGGTGGGTAAAGCTGATGCTATGGGTCAAGTGGTTTTTCATCCTGCCTGTCCCTGATTTTCAGGATATTCCATGTAAGCCTGACGGCTACGTTTCCAATCAGGGCGGATATTGCGGAGAATATCAGCGAGCCTGTCCACAGGTAGAAGCTCTGTTCGATTAACTTCCCTGTATGACCAGTCAAAGAGGAAATTGGCATAATCAGCCCTATTATTTCGTAGTGGATAAACAGGTAGTGGCCGAGCTTATAGGCGGACATATATATGGGGATAGCGGTCAGTGGATTGGTGGCCCAACATGCGATAAGCGCTATGGGCATGTTGACTCCAAGCAGGATGGAGCCTATGGTACACAGTATCATGTGAAAGGGCATGGTAGGGGTAAACGCCACAAACAGCCCAAGGGAAAGACCGCCTGCCAGTGCGGACTTGTCCTTAGCCCAGATTCTTTTGGTAAATAACCGGTCGCCGATAATCTTGTGTATATAACTGCCGCGAAGGCGCTGCTTTATCTGTTTCTCTTTTTGACGCCACCACGACAGCAGCTTTTCCCTTTTCATCTGTTCATGTTCCCGAATATTTTATCTTGTAAATCCCGTCTGGCCGGAACGTTGGCGGCCAGAGCGTAAATATCGGCCGTTGCAGGTTGTATGTCAACAGTTGATTTGGTGCGAGTCGTTTTATGGATTCAAACGCTGCAGCCCCGCCTGTGATCTCCAACACCGTTTTCTCCATTCATAGTATGGGAGACAAAACAGGGTGAACTGTTTTTTTGTGTTTTTTTAAGACAGGGTCTCGGCGTTGACGCCCGGTCTTTTTTTTTCGCATGGCCTTGCGGTTTTGCCATGCCCGAGAGTTATTGGTGTTTATTATGTTTGAAAATCTCAGCGAGAAACTGAATTCTGTTTTCAGGAAGCTGAAGGGCCAGGGCACCCTTACGGAAAAGAACATCGAAGAGGGACTAAAGGAGATCCGTTTTATTCTTCTTGAGGCTGATGTTCATTACCGTATCGTAAAGGAGTTTATAGCCGGTATCAGGGAACGGGCGGTAGGCTCGGAAGTGCTTGAAAGCCTTACGCCAGGCCAGCAGGTCGTCAAGATAGTTTACGAAGAGCTGACCCGTTTAATGGGGGGGACGCGCCGGGAGATTAATCTTTCGGGGCAGGCCCCTGTATCTGTAATGCTTGTAGGGCTTCAGGGATCAGGGAAAACGACGACCGCTGCCAAGTTGGCGGTGTTTTTGAAAAAAAACGGCCGTAAGCCATACCTTGTTCCGGCGGATGTTTCAAGACCGGCGGCCATAGAACAGCTAAAGAAGCTGGGCAGCCAGGTCCAGGTGCCGGTGTTTCCGTCCGAGACCGGCATGAAACCGGTCGATATATGCCGGCAGGCCAGGGTGGAGGCTCATAAACAGGGCTGTAACACACTGCTGCTTGACACGGCCGGCCGCCTTCACGTTGATGAAGAGCTGATGGATGAGCTGGTAGAGATAAAGACCGCACTTACGCCCTCTGACATTCTGCTGGTGGCTGACGCCATGACCGGTCAGGATGCGGTCAACATTGCCAAGGCGTTTGACGACAGGCTGGATATCGGTGGTGTGATACTCTCCAAGATGGATGGTGATGCAAGAGGAGGAGCTGCACTTTCCATCAAGGCTGTAACCGGCAAGCCGATAAAGTTCGTGGGCGTTGGAGAAAAGACAAACGCGCTTGAGCCGTTCCATCCGGACCGTGTTGCGTCAAGCATTCTTGGCATGGGCGACATGCTTTCTTTCATCGAAAAGGCGCAGGCCGTTGTTGATGAGAAGAAGGCTGTGGAACTGGAAAAGAGGCTTCGCAAAAACCAGTTTACCCTTGAGGATTTTCGTGATCAGATGATCCAGCTCCGCAAGATGGGTTCGATCGGAGATCTTTTAAAGATGATTCCGGGTATGGGTAAGATCAAACAGTTGAAAAACCTGGAAGTGGATGAGAAGGAGCTCGTAAAGATAGAGGCCATAATAAACTCCATGACACCGGAGGAGAGAAGAAAACACGGGATAATCAACGGAAGCAGGCGCAAGCGGATAGCAAAGGGAAGCGGGACCAGGGTACAGGATGTCAACAGGTTGTTGAAAAATTATACTCAGGTTATGAAGATGGTGAAAAAAATTAACAAGGGCGGAATGCGCGGCCTGGGCCGCGGCATGATGCCGTTTTAAAGGAGAGGTTGAAAATGGCAGTAAAAATCAGATTGGCAAGAGCCGGCAGAAAGAAAAGGCCCTTTTACCGCATCGTTGTGGCTGATGAACGGTTTGCAAGGGACGGCAGGTTTATTGAAAAGGTTGGCACGTACAATCCGCTGACCGACCCGGCCAAGGTTGTGGTTGAAAAGGAACGGGTTATTCACTGGCTGGGCCAGGGCGCTCAAGTCACTCCAACGGTAAAGAGCCTGTTGCAGAAAGAGGGCGTGGCCGTTTCCTGAACCGTATTTTTTTGATTTCCGTCTCAAAATTTGCGTTTTTGCATCAAAAGTGTTATTGTTAAACTATGTTAATCCGGCTTCCCGATGTCGGGCAGCCACATGAATTAGGGGGCGGAGGTTTTACAATGAGCACGGAAGAAGGAGATGCGGCTATGTCCATGAAAGAGTTAATTGAGCAGATCGCAAAGGCACTTGTAGACAACCCTGACCAGGCCGTTGTTACCGAGGTGGACGGAACCCAGACGTCGGTCCTGGAGCTTAAGGTCGCAAAGGAGGACCTTGGCAAGATCATTGGCAAGCAGGGACGCACCGCCCGTGCAATGCGCACTATCTTGAGTGCAGCTTCGGCAAAACTGAAGAAACGAACCGTGCTGGAAATCATAGAGTAGCGCGCATATCAATGGAAAGACGTGAACACCTTTCCGCCGGCAAGATAGTTGGTGCTCACGGAATCCGGGGGAATGTAAAGGTATATTCCTATTCGGGGAATATAACCGATTTCGGGCAGGGTAACACCATCATTGTGAAGGGAAAAGGCGACGAGCGGAGTTGCACCATATCCTGGTGCAAACCCCACGGTCGCCATTTTCTTTTGGCTCTCGAAGAGATAACCACCCGTGACCAGGCCGAGGCGGTTGCAGGGTGCGAAATTTTTGTCATGCGGTCGGATCTGCCCGAGCTCGAAGCGGACACCTATTACTGGGATGATATAATCGGGCTGGATGTCTTTGAACATGAAACGCGCATAGGCAGTGTCCGTTCAATCATAGCTACTCCCGGAAACGATGTTTACGTGGTGTTTGACGAGAAGACCGGCAAAGAGATTCTGATTCCTGCGATAGGATCCGTAATAGAAAAGATCGACCTGGATCTGGGCAGGATGTGGGTCAAACTGCCGGAAGTTTTTTAGCTCTCCATCCATTAGGGCAGGTAAAACTGTCACGGTTGCCCCAAAGAGGCACATTGGGTCGGATGTTTTTTTGCTGCCGTTCCTTTAAAGGGATTTCTATACGTGGATGGAAAGTGGCAAGGGAAACCATATGAATTTTGTTGTCTTGACGATCTTTCCCGAGATGCTGGATGTTTTTTTTCGGCACGGGATCGTCAGAAGAGCGGTTGAAAGCGGTAGGATATCCTGCCGGGCCGTTGATATAAGGAGTTTTTCAAAAGGGCGTCATAAGGAGGTGGATGACAGGCCTTACGGAGGCGGCAGCGGAATGGTCATGAAGCCGGAACCCCTGGCTGCTGCCATACGGGCTCAACGCGCGGAAAATCCGTCCGCCCGGACCGTACTGCTTACACCGCAGGGCAGGCCGTTTTGTCAAGATATGGCAGAGGCGATGGCGGATGAGGCGTGGGATCTTGTTCTGGTATGCGGCCGTTACGAGGGCATTGACGAGCGTATTTGCAGCTCTTTCATAGACGACGAGATCTCGGTCGGTGATTACGTGCTTACCGGGGGCGAGGTGGCGTCGATGATAGTTATCGATGCCGTTACCAGGCTGATTCCAGGAGTGCTTGGCGGTGAGGATTCGGCAGAAAAGGAGTCGTTCCGGGATGGACGGGTAGAGCACGCCCATTATACAAGGCCAAGGATGTTTGAGGGGCAGGAGGTCCCAGGCGTCTTGCTTTCAGGTAATCACGCGGATATTGAGCGGTGGCGGCTCGAAGATTCATTGATCAGGACGGTTTTGAAGAGACCGGATCTGCTTGAAAAAACCGGGCTGAATAATCAGGAGAAGGAGATCTTAAGACAGTGGTGCCGGAAAATTGAAGCCATCATTTCCTCCACATAGAGTCTATGTGGCGCTGGCCCATTACCCGGTTGTCAACAGGCAGGGCGTTACGATTGCATCGGCGGTAACAAATCTTGATATTCACGACATAGCAAGAGCGGGAAGAACTTACGGTATCTCCGGCTATTACGTCGTTACCCCACTTTCGGACCAGAAACGCCTCGTCGAGAGTATAGTTTCTCACTGGACCGACGGGGTGGGGGCCAAACACAACCCGTGGAGAGCCGAGGCATTCAGGCTGGTAAGGGTTTGTGAAACCATTGAGGATGCAGCAGACAGGATTCGGGTGCGGGAAAAAGTTTCTCCCCTTGTTGTTGCTACCAGTGCCCGGCGCCACGATAGCCCGGTAAATATCGGGTTTATCCGGAGCAAGCTTGAAGATGTGCCGGTTTTGCTTGTTTTCGGAACCGCCTGGGGGCTTGCGCCTGAGTTTTTGAAGAGTGCGGATCACATTCTCGAGCCTCTTGCCGTAAGGGGGGGGTATAATCACCTGTCGGTCAGATCGGCCGTGTCGATAATACTGGACAGGCTGCTTGGAGATGGTGTATAAGAGTTGCTCAATTTTATTTTAATGTTTTTTTGTTTGGCAAAACGCTGCGCCATAGCCCGGAAGCAGCGGAAAAATAAAGTTTTGGGAGGATTTGACAGATGGAAGTTATCAGGAGACTTGAAAAAGAGCATGTACGGCTGGATATTCCCCGGTTCGGCCCCGGTGACACGGTAAAGGTGCATGTCAGGATAAAGGAGGGGGATAAGGAGCGTATCCAGGTATTCCAGGGCGTGGTCTTGAGAAAGCATAACGGCACGAAAACCACAACAGCCACATTTACTGTCAGGAAGACATCGTTTGGTGTGGGAGTGGAACGCGTGTTCCCGCTTCATTCACCCTTTATCGATAAGATAGAGGTCGTAAAGAGAGGGCTTGTAAGACAGTCCAGGATTTACTATTTCCGAAAGCTTACCGGCAAGGCGGCAAAGATTCCGGAAAAACGCGACAGGTAAAAGCTGCCGCGGATTCTATATTATTCTTGTGTACAAAATCGTCTGGCCAGGCGGGTAACGCTCTGCTGGAGTTGTCGGCCCATGAGGACGCATGAAAAAAATGCCAGGGAAGAGGGGTTCTCTGTAATCGCCGGCATAGACGAGGCTGGGAGAGGCCCTCTTGCCGGGCCTGTTGTAGCTGGCGCTGTTGTGCTGCCTGACGGTTATGAGCATCCACTTATAAATGATTCAAAGAAGCTCTCGGCTTCCAGGCGTGCGGCCCTGTACGAGGAGATATACAGGGATGCTGTCACCATAGGGATCGGCATCGTTGATCCTGTTGAGATCGACCGCATAAACATTCTCCAGGCGTCCCTCCTTGCCATGCGTATGGCTGCAGAAAACCTTTCCCCAAGCCCGGATTTTCTTCTTATTGACGGGAACCGCACCATCCCTTTCCCGGCAAGTCAAAAAGCAATTGTCAAGGGGGATTCCAAAAGTGTTTCAATAGCCGCTGCATCCATAGTGGCAAAGGTCAGCAGGGATAACCTTATGCTCCGCTACAGTGTTGATTACCCTGAGTTCGGGTTTTCAAAACACAAGGGCTATCCCACCAAGGAGCACAGGCAGGCGATATTGAAGTACGGCCATACTCCGATACACCGGGCCAGCTTCCGCGTTCGGCCGTAATTGTTAAAAGTGCTGTTATTGGAAAAATTGCATCTGTTTTCCTACCCGGGACAGATTTCAGGGATACCCATTATATTTTCCATCTGTCTTATCTGTTAAGCGTATGCATCGATGACTTTTCCTCCGGTGTGCACGACTGTCCGGCAGCCAAAACAGTCATTTTTTTGTTTATTGCGGTTTTTGGCGCTGATAATATTATTGACAAACCCGGTGCGTTTGATAATCTTTTTGTATTTATGTATGTGATTTGTGGTGGCAAGCGCCTTTTAAAGAGTCAGTCATAATCAGCCTGTTACAGGTTTTAGGGGTTTCTGTTTGCGGTTGTTTGTGCGCGGGCCATCGACTCATAGGTTCCCGGGGTCGTGTGAATTATGCGAGAAAAGATCAAGTCGTTGCTAAAACAGGCAGAGCTTTACCGTTCGCAGGGGTTGTACAATGAAGCCAAGGAAAGCTATGAACGGGTTAAACGGATAATCCAGAAAAGCAAGCAACTTCCGAACCGCGAAAAGCTTCTTGCGAACATATCAAAAAAAATAGAAAAGGTCCAAAACACACTGGTGCGCCTGGAGAATGCGAAAGAAACTCCCCAAATGTCGCCGGAGGTCAACAGGCTTATCAAGAATCTTTTTTCCAAGACAGGTAGCGGTGACAAGGATGCGGCTGCGCTTGAAGGTGCGGTGGCTCTGGCAAAGTTCGGCCAGTTCAACGACGCTATAGCAGAGTTCAGGAGACTCCTCGGGGTAGAGTCCCAGCGTGTGCAGGCTGCTAAAAATATTTTACGCTGCCTTCTTGCCTATAAATCTTCGGATGATGCATTTGACCAGCTTTCGGAGTGGAGGTCAGAGGAACTCTTCACCGATGAGGAGATGGCAAAGATAAAGAGTTTTTTTGACGGGCTTGTTGAGAATAAGTGGGACGAAAAGGGAGCCGCTCGTTCTGAAGCCCTTACCGGCAGCTCCGAGATGGACGAGGACGAGTTTCTTGACATAAGCGCTGTTGCAATCACCCTGCCCAATGGTGACCAGATAGAGCTTGATGTAAGCTTTCAGTCAGGCAATGTTGTAAGCCTTATCATAGACAAGAAAGACGAGGACCTTATCAAGGACCTGCATGAGGGTTCAAAACTTGAGGACGTTCATTTCTACTCTCCCATCGCCATCTTTCGCGGCTCTGGTGTTATAACCTCCAAAACCAGGATAGCCTCCGGTCCCAAGGAGGGTGATTACAGCATGGACATAAAGATTGACAGCCTGTAATCACTTTAATACTATCTATTTCCAAGATGCCGATTCCATTTTCTGTTTGCAACCTGTCACGAGTGTGGTATGTAAAGATGTTCACACATTGTTGATGGCTACATATTTATTGAAGACCGATTATGGCTGTTTTTAATATAAATAAGCGCGAGATTGAGTGCAAGATCGTTTATTACGGCCCTGGCCGTGGCGGGAAGACCACCAATCTTGAGTATATTTTCAAGGCATACAAGAAACAGGTCAAAGGTGAGATGGTCTCTATCGATACCGAGGGCGATCGTACCCTGTTTTTTGATTTTCTTCCCATGGATCTTGGAAAGATAAAGGGCTGTGACGTGCGGGTTCAGCTTTTCACGGTTCCCGGGCAGGTTCAGTACAGTTCCACCCGTAAGCTGGTTTTGAAGGGTGTTGACGGGGTGGTGTTCGTGGCGGACTCAATGGAGGTCAGGCGTGAAAAAAATATGCTTTCCCTGAAAGATCTCCAGCAGAACCTCAAGGAGTACAATCTCAGCATATTCAAGATTCCGCTCGTATTGCAATACAATAAGCGTGACCTGGCCGACGAGGGCATACCCATAATGCCTGTAGAGCAGATGGAAAGAGATCTCAACCGACAGCTGAAGGTGCCTTCTTTTGAGGCCAGCGCAATCAACGGCAAGGGGGTTGGGCAGACCCTGCAGGCGTGTCTTCGCCTGACTCTGCAGTACCTGCAGAAACAGCTTAAATGGGCCAACTGATCTTGGCACAGATATTAAAAAAACATCAGGCAGCGGCGTGGCTTTATGAAAGATCGGGTTGTTTTGTCAGGTGACCTTGAGTTCCTGAACCTTGGAGAGCTTATTCAGCTGATAGGCTCAACCGGCAGCAGTGGAGTGTTACGTCTTATCAGCAGGTTTGTTGATTCTCCAGGTCTTATATATTTTCATGAGGGCAACCCCATCGATGCTTCCAACGGCCCTGACAGGGGCCTGGAAGTGCTTTATTCCTTTTTTGGCTGGAAGGAAGGGGAGTTTGAGTTCAGCACCGAATCCTTTAATGTCAAAAGGACCATAAAGAAGAGTCGTATGCAGATCATACTTGAAGGTCTCAAGCGTCTCGATGACGGCCAGATAGATATTAAGGCGGGGATCGGTTTTGATACGGTTCCCAATGGTCCCGGGGCAAAAAAAAGGAAGGTGCCGGTTATAAAGGGCCCGATGATAGATTACATGGATGTCGTGGCTGAGGAGGATTTTTACGAAGGCCAGACTATAGTAGCTCAGGGCAGGCATGGCACATGGATGTGGGTGGTCCTGGAAGGTATCGTGGATATATGCAAGGAAGTCGGTGATGAGCTTGTCCCGATTCTGAAGGTCGGGCCCGGGTCATTTATCGGGAGCATGGCCGCTTTTGCCCAGCAGGACGAGGTCCGGAGCGCTACAGCCATCGCTGCTGAAAGGGTTCAGCTCGGTGTTCTGGACAGACAGCGCCTTACGCATGAATATGCTTCGCTTTCCTCCGATTTCAGGAACATACTTTTAAGCCTTGACAAGAGGCTCAAACAGGTGACTCATCAGGCGGCCATGTTACGGCTTAATCACAAATTACCCAGGGAGAAGCTGTTTGACGGTAAGACACCAATTATAAGGGAGGGCGATACAAGGACCCAGCTTTTCAGTATCAAGAGGGGGAATGCATTTATTGTAAAACAGATGGCCGGCGGGGATCTGCTTATGTGCAAGCTTGAAAAGTATGATTGCGTCGGCACAATTCCGTTTGTGAATATCGGGCATGAACCCCATTCAGCAGCTGTTTTTGGTACAAGCGATCTTCAGCTCAAAGAACTTGACCCGGACAGGGTGTCTGAGGAGTACGATCGCCTGTCAGGCACACTTCGTAACATGGTGGATAACTGCGCTACTTTTATAGGTGCCACTACAGCGGTTCTTTCTGCCTTGCACAAGAAACGAATGAAAAAATAATATATTATGGCAGGTTAAAGTTATGACAGTACAGAAGCGAAGGTATGACAGAATCGAGTCCCTGAACCTGTTATCCTATTCATGCATAAACAGCAAAAACGAGATGGTTTCTCAGGGGATGGGCAGGACTCTCAATGTCAGCGAAGGCGGGATTCTTCTTGAAACACATGTTCCGCTTGAGCAGGACTGCATTGTATCGCTTGCCATAGGATTTGAGGATGTCGTTACCGAGGTCAAAGGCAAAATAGTCTACAGCCAAAAGGGTGATAACGGCAGGATGCGGACCGGTATTGAGTTTATCGAACCGGATGAGCATGCCCGGAGCGTAATAAAACAGTATGTCGAAGCGTTTTCAAAGAAGTATCAGTGACTCTGTTTCTCTGTAAGTAACAACCGAATTTGTTGAAAGGGCACGATAATGCCGGAAACGGTTTACCAGACTCAATTTGAGGGGCTTAATCTGCTGAAACGGGGCAAGGTACGCGACGTTTATGATCTTGGCGATAAGTTACTGATAGTCGCTACTGACCGTATATCGGCTTTTGACGTGGTTATGCCTGATCCGATTCCAGGCAAGGGGGAGATATTGACCAGGATCTCTCTTTTTTGGTTCGAACAGATGAAGGATATTGTCGAAAACCATGTTTTATCGGCAGACGTGGATGATTATCCTCCGGAGTGCAGGCCGTATAGAGAGATACTGTCAAAAAGAAGCATGCTGGTTAAAAAAGCCCGGCCCCTTGAAATCGAGTGTGTTGTAAGAGGGTATCTGTCCGGTTCCGGGTGGAAATCGTACAAGGAGGACAGGACCGTTTGCGGCATCTCCCTTCCCGAGGGATTGCAGGAATCGGACAGGTTGCCTGAACCTATTTTCACCCCTGCCACAAAGGCTGAAGCAGGAGAGCATGATATAAACATCTCCTTTGAAGAAGCCGCTTCGATAACAGGCAGAGAGACAGCAGAGAAGGCAAGAGAGCTGAGCCTTGAGATTTACAGGCGGGGAGTCGAAATAGCGGAAGGCAAGGGGATAATTATCGCCGACACAAAGTTCGAGTTCGGTATTATAGATGGTGAGATGATACTTATCGACGAAGTGCTTACCCCCGACTCATCACGGTTCTGGCCCAAAGAGCAATACCTTCCCGGAGGTCCCCAGGAGAGTTTTGACAAACAGTATCTGAGGGATTACCTGTTGTCTCTTGACTGGGATAAAACCCCGCCCGCCCCTTCACTGCCCGTGGAGGTCATAGAAAACACCCGTAAGAAATATGCAGAGGCTTTAAGGCTTCTTGTGGGGTAACCAAGGGCGTGTATGATGCCAAGGCCGGTCTTTGCAGGATTGCAGGCAGCCTTGTATCCCAAAATAAAACCTGAACAAAGAAAATCCAGGATTGGCTGTTTTCCCCCAGGTGTGGCACCGCTTTTTTTGTATCTTTTGGCCGTTCCCAACCGAACCACAATATAACCGGGAGATATCGCCATGCAGATTAGCTCTTCTTTTGCAACTGTGCCTTTTTCTGATATCGATGACAATGATCAGTTCCGCATCACAACTGACGTTGACAAGGATATGGGAGCACTTGAGACTTCCATATCAGAGGTGGGGCTTTTGTCCCCTCCGGCTTTACGGAGAACGGATGGTGGTAAACTCCAGGTGGTAGCCGGTTTCCGCAGGTTGACCGCTGTAAAACAGCTTGGCGCCCATTGGGTTCTATGCCGTGTCATCCCGGAGGATACGGATATTATCGACTGTTTCAGGCTGGCTATAGCCGATAACATTGCAAACAGGGTTCTCAACCCGGTGGAACAGGCAACCGCAGTGTCTAAACTTTACTCTCTTTTGAAAGATCCGGGAGCCGTCTGTGATATGCTTTCGCGTCTTGGATTGCCGTTAAATCCATCTGTCATGAAAAAACTCCAATGTATATATGGCCTGCCCAAAAAGGCCCTGGACGGTATTGCCGGTGGATGGATAGGGCTGACGGTAGGGGTCGAGCTTGCCCGGCTGGCCAGAGATGATGCCGTTGCCATAGCGGAAATATTTCAGGCATTAAGGCCGGGGGCAAACAAGCAGCGTGAAATATTGACACTGTCAAGGGAAATAGCGGCAAGGGAGAATATTTCGATATCCCGTCTGCTTTGCAAGGAACCGGGCATAGTTGAGATACTGGAGAATGAAGGGTTTGACAGGGGGCTTAAGACCGCCCGGGTGTTGGCCTGGCTGAAAATCAGGCGTTTCCCGGTTATTTCGTCTGCACATGAGCGTTACAGTATGCTTGAAAAAGAGCTCGGGCTTGGCAGTCATGCAAGACTGACCCCGCCGGAAAATTTCGAGGGCTCTGTCTTTTCTTTGGAGTTGAAGTTTTCAAAAACAGAGCACCTTGCGGATCATGCACAGCTTTTGGCCAGGCTTGCCGAAAGCAGGGCCATGGAGGAGATTCTCGGTATCGGCGAACGGATTGACCGGAGCAGCGGTCCCCATCCCGGCGACTGAAACGTGATAACTTGCCAGAGATTTTATCTTTTTCTCCTATTCTGTCCTTGACAGAAACTTACGGGTGGTGGTAGTGAATGAATGTTCATTCATTTAGAGGCCAAATATGAAAGATCCTGCACAAAGGGCTGTTAATCCTGAGAAATATCACCGCATACTTGAAGCGGCCATAAGTGTTTTTGCCGAGGAGGGGTTCTTTAACTCGACCATATCAAGGATAGCCAGGAAAGCCGGTGTTGCTGACGGTACGATCTATCTGTATTTCAAGAACAAAAACGATATTTTACTCCATTTTTTCAACTACAAGACAAGGCAGGTGTTTGGCACTTTCCGCAAAGAGGTTGACAAGGCGCATGACGCGCGGGGCAAACTCGGGAATCTTATCAGGGCGCATCTCAGGGAGTTCCAGAACGACAGGAACATGGCCGTTGTGTTCCAGGCCGAGGCTCGGCAGATAAGGTATTTTGAAGTATATATAAAAGATCTTGCAACAATGTATTTTGATCTTGTGGGGGAAATCCTTGAGCTGGGGCAAAAAGAGGGAACCTTCCGCAGTGACCTGGATACAGGATTGGTAAAGAGGGCTATACTTGGAGCGGTTGACGAGGTTATAAATACATGGCTTCATGCAAGCAAAAAGCATGTCCTTGAAAAACATGCTGACGCTCTGGCTGACTTTTTCATAAACGGTATCGGTGTTTGAGAAGGGCAAGGATGTATTGTCAAACGGGATTATATCGTGTATGAATCGATACGGGTAAGATGTATTGATGCCAAGCGGTGAAAATGTCTATTTCAACAATACAGTAAGGAGTGATTCATTATGGCACAGGCAATAGCAGACAGAAGGGATGTTGATTTTGTCCTTCACGAACAGTTGAAGGCTGCGGATCTCAGCAAACATGACAAGTTCGCTGAGTTCAACAAAAAGACAATCGACATGATTGTAACCGAGGCCCGGAACTTGGCCATCAAGGAGTTTATGCCGATCAACAGCGAAGGGGATGAGATAGGCGTAAAGTTTGAGAGCGGAAAGGTAAAGGTGCCCGAATCTTTCCACAGGGCATATGAGCTTTTAAGAGAGGGTGAGTGGACCGCCATGACAGAAGATCCCGAGTATGGAGGGCAGGGTATGCCCCAGGTCGTGGCGCGGGCGGCTAACGATTATTTCCTCGGTGCCAACTATCCTTTCATGCTTTACGCGGGGCTTACACATGGCGCCGGCCGGCTGGTTGAGGTTTTCGGCACACAGGAGCAGAAAGATCTGTACCTGGAAAAACTTTATTCCGGCGAGTGGTCGGGTACCATGCTCCTTACCGAGCCTGAGGCAGGGTCCGATGTGGGGGCACTTACCACCACTGCCGTGAAGAATCCGGATGGAACCTACTCGATATCCGGCTCAAAGATATTTATCTCCGGTGGCGAACATGACCTTACCGAGAACATTATTCATCCCGTACTTGCCAGGATCGAGGGGGCGCCTCCCGGGACAAAGGGAATATCGCTTTTCCTCGTTCCGAAGTATCGCGTCAACCCGGACGGAAGCCTTGGAGAGTTTAACGATGTAGTGTGTACCGGGATAGAGGAAAAAATGGGTATACACGCAAGTGCCACCTGCTCCATGACTCTCGGAGGCAAGGGAAACTGCATCGGGACCCTCCTGGGAGAGGAGAACAAGGGAATGCGCGCCATGTTTGTCATGATGAACGAGGCGCGTCTTCTGGTTGGGATGCAGGCCTTTGGCTGCGCCACGGCTTCATACATGTCAGCCCTTAACTATGCCAGGGAGCGTATCCAGGGAAGGCCTCTTACGGCCGGCAAGGACGCGACAGTTCCCAGCGTGCCGATAATTCGCCACCCTGATGTGCGCCGGCAGCTGATGACCATGAAGGTTTTTGTCGAAGGTTTGAGAAGTCTGCACTACTATGTCGGGTACTGCCAGGATATGGCAACCCTTGCGGAAACCGAGGAGGAACGAGAGAAGTACGCCGGCCTTGTTGATATTCTGACACCGATTGCAAAAGGCTATGGCAGCGACAGGGCTTTTGAGGTGTGCAGCCACGGGGTCCAGGTTTACGGCGGATACGGCTATACAAGGGAGTACCCGGTTGAACAGTACCTTCGGGACTGCCGCATTACCATGATATACGAGGGGACCAACGGCATCCAGGCGATGGATCTGATGGGCAGGAAGATGACAATGAAGGGGGGAAAACTGGTAACCGACCTGTTTGGCGAGATCATGAAGACCGTTGCCGAGGCCAAGTCTGTTGAAGGGCTGCCGGGAATGGCAGAAAAGGTGGAGCAGGTTGTCAACAAGCTGGGAGCCGCAGGTCAGCACATCGGCAAAACAGCTATGGAGAATGTTGAACTCGCATTTGCCTATGCATACCCGCTCATGGAGGTCACCGGTGATGTTGTAATGGCGTGGATGTTGCTGTGGCGGGCTGTTGTGGCGGCGTCAAAGCTTGGCGGGAAAACTAAGGATGAGGCTTTTTACAGGGGGCAGATAAAGTCGCTGGAGTTTTTTGTAAACATGTTCCTGCCTCTTACCATTGGCAAGATTAACTCGATACTGGCTGCGAACGGCGCCGCGGTAGAGATCGCTGAGGAGTCGTTCGGCGGATAGGCTTTTAATCCGTATATAATGTTCAGGCATGACGGTGGATCTTTTGTGCTGACATATTCTGTTTGCTAACTTTTCACAAGGAGGATGATAAGATGTCCTATGAAAACCTGGTAGTTGAGGTTGATAATTACGTGGCTACAGTTACAATCAACAGGCCCCCGGTAAACTCTGTTAATTATGCCACCATTGTGGAGATGGAAAAGGCTTTTGACGAGCTTGCAGAGAGCAAGGATGTCAGGGTTATAATCCTGACCGGTAGTGGTGAGAAGGCTTTTTCTGCAGGATTTGACGTGAGTGATGCCGGCAACGCGGCCAAGGCAGGCGAAGAGGGACAGCGTGTGTGGACAAAAATTTTCCGTTACACCAAGCCCGTAATTGCAGCCATAAACGGTTTTGCCTTTGGCGGTGGATGCGAACTGGCTCTTGCCTGCCATTTCAGGCTCATGTCCGATGCGCCAAAAGCCAAGATAGGACTTACCGAGCTTAATCTGGGCATTATTCCAGGCTGGGGCGGAACCCAGAGAATGACAGCCCTTCTTGGAAGAACAAAGGCGCTTGAACTTATACTGTTTAGCAAAAGGTTGACGGCAAATGAAGCGCTTGAGGCAGGTCTGGTTGGCAAGGTCTGCCCGCCGGATAAGCTTATGGATGAGGCCAGGGCAATGGCCGGGAAACTAACCAACCGTCCGCCACTTGCCGTTGCCAGCGTGCTGAAGGCTGTGGCTACCGGTGTTGATTTCACCTTTGACGAGGGATTAAAGGCAGAGCTGGAAGGAACGAAGCTGGTATCAGGTTCCAAGGATGCCATAGAAGGGTTTACCGCGTTTTTTGAAAAGCGCGACCCTGTTTTCAAAGGTGAGTAATAATCCCCCCCCTTTTTTTGATATATTGAGGGCCGGTGTATCCTCCCTTGCACCGGCCCTCATTCTTCTTTAACCTTACCGTGTGGCTATTATCCAGGCAATGTATCCTGCGTAGATTAGCAGCAGAAAGATTCCGGCTTTTCTGCCAAGCTTCCTGTTTTTTGCAAGAAAGATGAAAAGCAGGACTACTGTCCCTACAAGAATTAGCACAGATTCAATGAGGCTTTCTGATTTCACAGTGATGGCCGTTTTTTTTGTAACAAGCAGAGATATCAGCCAGGGGAGCCCCAGGCCTACCAGGATGTCAAATATGTTTGAGCCGACAGCATTGGCAACAGCCATGTCTCCCTGCCCCCTCTTTACCGCGGCCATGGATGAAAAAAGATCTGGCGCGGATGTGCTGGCCGCAAGAATCGTAAGACCTATTATGACAGGAGGAATGCCTATGGCATTGGCCAGTATGACCGCGTTATCCACAAGTATCTTGCCGATGAACATTATTGCAGCTATCGAGATGAGAAAGACCCGAATATAGTTCTTGCGGGTATCTCCCATTATCGGAGCGATAATGTGTGTCATGATTCGGTTGAGCCTTGCCGGGACAAAGAGTGTCCCCTGCTTCTCATCAGGTGGGTCTGCCTTGACCTGCAGCTTTGGTTTGTCGCCCGGAAAAGCGCGCAGTACAAATATGTAAACGATGTAGGCCGCAAGCAGGGCGGCCGATTCCGCAAGTTCAACTCTTCCGTCTATAAACGTGTAAAACATTATGCCTATGGACACCAGGTAAAACAGGATATCTCTTACAATGGCCGCAAGTGTGATATATGCTGTTTTTATTACAGCACATGCTCCGGTTATAACCAGGATGTTGAAAACCGCGGAGCCGACTATTGTTCCGATTCCAACATCGCTGTGCCTGCCGCCATGTGTAAACAGGGCGGCCATTGCAATCGCAAGTTCAGGCATTGAGGACCCGGCAGCCATGAGGGTGGCGCCTGCGACACTCGGCGACAGTTTTAGCTTGTTGGAAAATGTGTCAAGACATTCGACAAAGAAACTGTTCGTTATCAACGCCAGAAGGTATAAAGCAACGGCAAGCATTGAAAGGCTGGTTAGGACAGTCATTTTTCCCTTAAAACCGTATAAATGAGTTGCATCTTTTATATCGTTGATGGTAATAACCCTATAAAGGCCGTATGTAAAGGGAAAAAGGACAATTGATGCCTGGTGGCAAGCAAACAGCTTGTTTTTGATTGGACACAAAATGGTTTTATGGCAAAAATATGTCCCATGTAGTATTGAGGCAGACTGCATTTTTTCTCTAAATAAGGGGGGGGTTGGTAGTAAAAAGATCTGTTTTGTTTTTGGCAGTGGCAGGTTTTATTCTGCTCGCAGCCCGGTTTGCAACGGCCAATTGCTCTGTGGAAAACAGCAGATGGGAAAAAGTTGTTGAAAAAAACGGCATAACCGTTTACGAGCGGAGCATAACCGGCCGACCAATCAAGGAATTCAAGGCGGAATCTGTATTCGAGTGTGCTCCCATGCAGGTTATAGCCCTTTTGATGGACAGGGATGCCGCAAGCAGATGCTTCCCCCATTGCCGGGTTTTTAAGCTGTTGGAAGATCTTTCCCCCTATGAAGGCCTTTTTACTGCATATTCGATTTTCCGTGGCCATTGAAGGCAAGGGATGCGGTTTTTCACAGCAGGAGGACCTATGACCCTGTCCGGGGCATGTTCACTATTCGTTACTGGGCGGACAGCAGTTCCGATTACCGTATGCCCGGCAGGATGATGATCAGGGTGGCATCAATGGAGGGCGAATGGACCGTACCGTGATTGGCATGTTGGCCGCGATCACTATTCATCCTGGTACTTTTTGACCGGATGACCCCGTCGGCCCGGAATGCGCCCGTATCACTTTGTCCGTTATTTCGTTCCTCAGCCTGGTATCCAGTGTGAAATTGTCCCATTTATTTCCATGCGTTTGATCTTCCAAATCCTGGCGTTAATTCCTTGTTGAACAGAGGCGAAGGAAAAGCAAATACAGGGGGCTTGCGAGGAAAAATGAAAAAAAATTAGAAACGGGCTTTCTGAAAGGTGTGCCTCGTCTCCATGGTTTAATGCTTTATGGTGCCGAGGGGCGGAATCGAACCACCGACACAGGGATTTTCAGTCCCCTGCTCTACCGTCTGAGCTACCTCGGCCCGAAGTAGAAGTATTTTAGGGAACGTTGTGCGATTGTCAAGGAATTTTACAGCTGGTGCCCATGAAATTTTTGATGTTTACTGATTTGCAATAAAACACGCCAGGTTAGTGACCATCCATAAATAGCCTTTCCCGGCTATCCCGGGTGCCAGACATGCCAGGTTGGTTTGTGCATGCCTTTTTTAAAGCTGCGCTGTTACATCTCTCCAAGCAGGTGCTGAACTATGGCTGTTGCCGCCAGGGTGGCTGTGTCAGCCTTGAGGATACGCGGGCCGAGCCCGGCGGCGGTCAGGCCCTTTTCCAGCGCAAGAGCTATCTCCTGGTCTGTGAATCCGCCTTCGGGCCCCAGCATGAGCATGACTTTGGCGTTCTCCCCTTTGTTTATTCCAGGCAGTGGGCCAAGCGGTCTTTCCTCTTTATTTGTGAAAATTATGGAAAGGTCGTGGTCATTGCTCATGGAAAGGGCTTCGCTGAAATGGACCGGCAAAAGAAGCTCAGGAAAGAATCCCCTGCCGCATTGCTTTAATGATTCCTGTGCGATTGTTCGCCAGCGCTCCATCCTCGATTTTATTCGACGGCTGTCAGGCCTCGGGACAGAGCGATGAGTGATGACCGGCAGCCACCGCTTTATCCCAAGTTCCGTCAGCTGGCGGACAAGGGTGTCCATCTTCCTGTCTTTCAGCATGGCCTGCGCTATTGTGATTTCGACAGACCCGGAGTCAGGGCAGGCAGTGGCAGACACTATTTCGACATCAACACAGGCGGGCCGTATTGTCCTGATAATCCCCCTGTACTCCATACCCATGCCGTCGAAAAGCCATATCTCGTCCCCGGGATTCATGCGAAGAACGGTTTTTACGTGTTTGGCATCAGGCCCTTCGATATGGCATATCGTGCCTATGTCCGCTTTTTCCTGTATGAAAAAACGTCTCATGCCTTTTTTATATCATTTTCCTATACCACTCTCAACGCAAGGGGCAGATATGCACACCAATATGTTCCCCAAACGGGAGAACAAGCGCACAAAAGCCGCAAAAAGGGTAAAAAAAGATTCCTGCAAAATGTCGGGGTTATGCGGCTGAAGCCTTTATTTTACCTGTATCCGGCTCCCTTGCAGTGTCTGGCGTTGGTTGTTCCTGCAAGTTTTTGGAATAACGTTTTATAAAGGATGCAGTCATTTTATTCGCGACAGTTTTTGAAATTTCGCTGTTCATGCTGTCGTACATGTCAAAGACCTGCTGGTATTTCCGGTTTATGGCGGTGTCCGGCGGCCGGTATTGCCCGACCTGGCGGAACATTTCGGCGAGGCGCGCCAGGAACCGGTCAGAACAGCTTGTGAAAATCCGACGGTTAAAGAGGAAAGACGCAAGGGCCACTCTCTGGATGTTTCGCTTGACCATCCAGTAGCTGAATGTGGCGGCCCGGAGTTCCGCATCGTTGTTTGAATCTTTCAGGTTCATGAATCCGCGCCACATAACCAGCAGTGATGAGAGTGCCACAGGACCGTTTTCCTTGTAAAACTCTTCCCGCATGATCTCGTCGATCTCTTCGAGTCGTTTACCGTCGATCATCGACTCGTTGTAGCCGGGTATGAACTTGTGGCCGAACTGATAATCGGAAAACCTGAACATGTGTGTGTGTTTTCCGACAATTCCGGTTATGCTGTGGGACATAACCTGGCGCGCGCCGGTTCCAAGCTCTTTCCACCACTCGAAGTCCTCCCATATGTTGATCCGGTCGTATTTGCCGCTTTGCTTTCTTTTCTGTTTCAGCTTCAGAAACAGGGCGTCCACCTCTTCGGGTGTCAGTCCGTTCTCCTCCATGATCACTGCCCTTGCCTTTTCTTCATCCGCTATCAGTTCGGTGGGTCCCTCGGTGTGATAGTGCAGACCCGGGATGAAGGAACCTATTACGACTACTCCAAGGCTCTGGAGCTCGTCCACGATGCTTTTTACGGTTTTGGGGCTTGCTCCGCCTCGTTTGCCGAATACGTCCTCCCTGGATTCTATGCCGATCCAGATAGAGGTAAGGCCCCCGCGTACCAGTGACCTGAAGTCTCCATCCTTTTCCCTGACGTTCACCAGGCTTCTTATGTCCGAGAAGGTTCCAAAATGGATGTTTTTCCCGGATTGTTCTATGCAGGTGCAAAGCTCACGGGCGGTGTCGAGAAAATTTATCATGCCGCATGCGGATCTTACCTTCTCATCCTTCATGAAGTTTTCGTCCATCAGGAAGAATGTCGCTTCCGGCGGATAATCCGGCCTGGCGGCGTTCCTGTCATACACCTTTTCCATGGGAACAAACAGTTTTGTGGCGTCTTTGTACAGGTAAGTTTTTTCACGGTTGAACATCTTGCTGGTATTGCAGAAACTGCATTTGTTCGAGCAGCCGATTGCGCTTACAAGCTTGTGGGAATCCTTGGGCATGGTAATGAAACCGAGGCCTGCCTTTAGCCGCTGTTTCAACGGGTTTGATGACGCATTCCCTGAATCGGGGATTGCTTCCGATATCAGCGGAGTGTCAGGGTCGCCCGCGTCTATGCCGGCCACGTCACGCAGCCACAGCCTGATGTCATGGACCCCCTCGCCTTTATAAAAATCAAGACCTTTAGCCTTTTTCTCTTTTCGTTCCTCTTCAGAATCCCACAACACGGTACCGTCTTCGGGAGTTAAAATCCCCATCATCTTGCCGGCTGATGCTCCGTAGCTGCCAAGGATGATTCGTATGTCAGGCCTTGCTTTTCTGATCATGGCGCACAGTTTTTTAGCTTGGTACACGCGGTTTTCACAGCCTATGGCAATACCAATAATCGAAATGCCGGGGTTCCTTTTTAAGTGTTTTACAATCCACCGGTTGCTTTTTGGGTATTCGACAAGCGATATATCCAGAAAGTCGCGCAGGTTGTATTCTATCAGGCGCATGCCCATGTAGGGTGTTTTACGTGACGGATTGAACACGTTTTCAAGACCGGTAGCCATGCGTATCCTGCGCCGGTTGGTGCGTGACATTTCCAGAAAATCGAATACACGTTCAAGGACGTGTAAGCGGGGTCCCTGCGGAAGCTGGGCTATGTTCATTTCGTAGAAGCTGGAGTCGGCACCCGGCATTCCAACAAGAAGCATTCCTGGCTTTTGCGATTTTACGGCCACCGGCCGTGCCTGTGTGGATTCTGTTCCCATGATCATATATTCCCCTTTCATAGGTTACGGCCTTCAAAATCAAGGCCACGAGTCAATTTTGTCCCGTAAGCGGCAGGTACCCGAAAATATTGGAACCGGGAGATGCAGTCAATGGGGAAGGGGAATATTACAAATGTTTTACAAACGTGATGCTACGGGCAGAGAACCTGGCCGGAAGCTAAAAACAATGGATCATTTGTTTTATCATTTGGGCAACCTCGATCGTGGTGGTTTTTTTTGTTGTCTTCGCAATTATATTCCTCTGAATCAACGGGCGGTTTTTAGAAATGACCCCGGACATTAGTGGCCAAAAACTCGGTTTTTGACACCATATCGTTAATGGCGAAAAATCCGAAAAGGCCATTTGTTCTGGCCTTTGCGTTAAAGAGAGCATGGCAATATGAAGTTATCAAAGATAAAGAGAGCATGGCAATATGAAGTTATCAAAGAACCAGAGGCAATTTTCCTATCCCATACCCTTCATCAGTCGGTTTTTATTGTTGTGCGAGTGCGGTTTTTTTATCCCATGCAGCGCAGCCGAAGCAAAATTGCAGGGGCGGGGGGGGCGGGGGAAAAGTTGCCGGACTGTTTGAGCGAAGCGAGTTTCCGGCAACGCCCGGGCCGCAATTTTGCGAGGGAAGCCGCAGGCCAAGCTGCCGGGTGTCTTTTTCTTTTGGTTCTTTTCTTTTGGACAAGCAAAAGAAAAGAACAATAAATGCAGATTGCCAAGTATTTAAAAGGGGTGGTGTTCTGTCCTGCCCTTATTTTTTGACAGCATAATTGATAAGGGTAACCTGTTTTTGATTTTAGAATTGGTGGCAATAAATTCAAGTAGTTATCAATTAAAAAGGGCGTTTGGGGGGGGGTAGACAACAATGATCCCCGTAAAACTTCCATCAATCACGAACTTGGGCCGCATTTAATCCGGATGATCATGGTCTTGAGGCGTAAACGTAAATGGTTTATAATTTTCATACAATTACAGGAGGTTCCAATGCAATACTCACAGGCGAAACAGGGCCGGGTCTTTGTGGCAAGGCTGGAGCATGGGGAGGTTGTTCATAAAGCACTTGAAACATTTGCGTTGCAGGAAGGCATAAAAGCAGCGGCGGTAATCGCTGTTGGTGCTGCGGACAGGGGAAGCGGTCTTGTTGTGGGGCCCAAGGACGGAGAACAAAGGCCGGTTGCTCCAATGGCGCATTTTTTGGACAATGTCCATGAAATCCTGGCAGGCGGCACTATTTTCCCGGATGAAAACGGTAAACCGGTCGTTCATATCCACATGGCGTGCGGAAGAGAGTCCTGTACCGTGACAGGGTGTATAAGAAAAGGGGTAAAGACCTGGCAGACAATGGAGGTTGTTATTTTCGAACTGCTTGAAACTCCTGCAAGGCGGGTTATGGACCCGGGCACGGGATTCGAACTTCTTGACGCTTCAGGAGATGTGGCTGAAAAATAGACCGGGCAGGCAGCATTTCCACGAAGACCGGGCGCTGCCGGGGATATCATTTCACAGGCACAAACCGGTCTCCATGCCGTGCGATCCTGCCCTCGTCCATGAGAACCGCCAGGTTCTTGGCTGCCATCTGTTCCTCAAATGCGTTCTGAATCACCTTGTCCGGGAACCTGTTTCTGTAAAAGGGTGAGGCAGCAACAATCTCCTCCAGGGTTTTCCCTTCTTGGCCAAGACAGTCAAGGATTCTGTTTTCATGCCGTTTGAACCCATCCAAAAATTTCTGGAAAAGATGCGTTGCGTCTCCTTCGTGCGGGAGACTGTGGGAAGAACACACCCGGCTGTATGGAAGCCTCATCATTTTTCCGATACTCTGCTTGAAAAGCGTGATGTCGCACTCCGGATTGCCATACCATGGGCCGAACGATGAAAAATCGATATCGGTTACTATCAGTGCCCCGGAATCGAGATCAAAAAAACAGTAATGATCATCAAGATGCCCGGGCGCATGGATAGCCTCCACCCTCACACCACCAAGATCGAAAACATGCCCGTCACCGAAACGGCCGTCCGGCTCCCTTAGCGGATGTATATCCAGCATCCTGCCTATGGTATCCGCCCAGTGTTTTCCTCTTTCTCTTGACCCGGTGTAGCGCTCTCCGAGGCTTACAAGGTCTTGCATAACAACATCGGGCATCTGTGCCGGGACAAGGAGCCTTCTGTCAGAGAGCATGTGCCAGTTGTGTATGTGATCGGGATGGGAGTGCGAAATAACAAGGGTGTCGATCCTGAACCGTCTGGCTGTATCACGCATCAGGGCATCATCCAGCCCTGCGTCAACCAGTATTGTTTCGTTATCACCTTTGAAGATGAATCCGTTGCAGAAGGGGAATTTTCCACCGCTCTGGGGTGAAACAAGAATCAGCCGATCACTTAACCGGTAAAAAACGTCATCCATCATGGCCATAAAAACAGGGCAAAATAAAAAAGGCAGGCCGTCGGCCGCCTGAGCATTGAAATTGGTGCCGGAGGTCGGAATCGAACCGACACGAGCTTGCGCTCGGAGGATTTTGAGTCCTCTGCGTCTACCAGTTTCACCACTCCGGCGTAAGAAACCTGTATATTAAATCAATAACGGGTTGTCAATATGTGCCGGCCGCCAAAATTCGCTAAAGGCGGCTACCTTTTACGGTAAAGTCTCAGGCTGTTGCCTACCACAGATATGCTGCCGGCCGACATTGCCAGTGCCGCCGGCATGGGATGAAGCTGGCGCATTATCGTGGGCAGAGAGGCAAAGGGGTACAGGACACCAGCAGCCCAGGTTGCCGGATGAAAGGGCTATGCCTGCTGCTGCCTTTATGGCGACGCCGGTGCCGGTGCCGATCGCTATACCTGTGTCGGCCAAACCTATTAAACCAGCCGGCTGGTCGTCGGAAAATACGCCACTACTGTTTTACCGCTTGAGGTCAGTCTTTTTAAGCTCCTTTTCGAGCACGCCCATATCCATTCCAAGTCCCTTGAACCAGGAAGGTTTGCCGGCCCTGACCATTCTGTCCTCTACGCCGGCCATTGCCCTCATGCCGCTTACAGCCATGATATTATCAGCTCTTAGCGGTTGAATCTTCATGGTGTACGCACTTTCAACGATCGTCTTGCCGACAGGGTGCTCAGACCCCTTTTTTACTATGATAACGGCTGAAGTCTCGAAGTGGGTGTGGTTCCCCAATTCGGGGAAGAATGGAAGAACAGTAGAATATCCATGGGCCACCGACGAGCCCATTGCCACAAGCACGTCCATGTTGGCGCTCTGCTGCAAAATTAACAGTCACTTTGGAGATGCCGGCGGTTTTTTTTTGTTCAACAGACGCTCGATGTTGGCCGCGCAGTTGGCGCAGCTCATGCCGGTAATTGCATTGGTGTTGTCATTGTCGCAGTCTCCACGGCTGCTACTTCTTATGCTTATTATCGGTACCGGATGTTTCAGCCTGTTTGTCTGCCACCTGGCAGGCGTCTCGCATTCAGGTGGATATTCCCATTTTCGGCAAAATAACGGTTTGCAGCAGGATGTAGACAGCAATAACAGCAAAAAAAATCAGAATCTCTTCCATGACTGTCCCTTTCGCATTGGTTGAAAAATTATCATTCACACAAGTTGCCATACGAAAACAGTTGTATAGTAACAGATTGTTTTGCAGATACAATTAAAATCCTTTTGCAGGCTCATGATGCCATGTCGGTTTTTTTTGCCCCTCCGTCTTGACGCACGGGCTGTTGCAAAGATATATTTTTAAAAAAAATGCTGTTGCCCCTTGGGCCCATGACAGTAGAGCGGGAATGGGGAATGGGCATGGGAACGATAAAGAGATGGCGGCATATTTTTTTGCTACTTGTTTTGTGCGCGGCTGTTTACTTTCCTTCGCTGCAAAACGGTTATATCTGGGATGACGACCAGTACGTGTATAACAATCCGGCTGTAACAGGCCCCGGCGGTTTTGATGATATCTGGTTCAGCCACAGGATGCCCCAGTACTATCCCTTGGTTTTTACGCTGTTTCGTATTGAGTATATGCTATGGGGAAACAATCCTGCAGGGTATCACGCCGTTAGCCTCTGCTTGCACGCAGCCAACTCGATTCTTCTCTATCTGGTGGTTGGCAATGTGGCGCCTCGTATTGCCTTTGCCGCTGCTGCAATGTTTGCCGTTCACCCGTTGCAGGTTGAGACAGTTGCCTGGATCACAGAGCACAAGAACCTGCTTTCACTTTTCTTTTCGCTGGCGGCGTGTCTGTGCCTTTTGCGTTTCTACAAAGAGGCAAGACCTGTCTGTTACCTGGGTGCGCTTTTGTTTTTTTTGTGCGCAATGCTTTCCAAGTCCATGGCTGCAGGTTTTGCAGTTGTGCCATTGGCATATGCTTACTGGAAAAACGGAAAGGTCACGCGGGGCGACGTTGCAGCATGTATTCCTTTTCTGTTTATAGGAATTGTTTTCGGATTGCATACGGCATGGATTGAAGTAAACAGGGTGGGGGCAAACGGGCATATATGGAGCATGAGCCCTGCGGCACATCTGCTTCTTGCGTCGCGCATTTTTCTTTTTTACCTGTACAAGGCTTTGGTGCCGTTGGAGTTCATATTTTTCTACCCGCGATGGAAGATAGATATCCGCAGCCTGTCAGACTGGGTTTTTTTCGCTTTGGTTGTCGCTATTGCTGCTGCGGCTTTTATGGCCCGCAGGAGAACCAACCGTTCCGGCCCGGTCCTGCTGTTTCTGTATGCGGCAATGATTTTTCCCGCGCTTGGTTTCTTTAACGTGTATCCAATGCGTTTTTCTTTTGTGGCCGATCATTTTTCATACCTGGCATCTCCTGT